>NZ_JYDF01000092.1:0-19404 GCF_003263525.1 Rahnella sp. NRRL B-41462
TTTTTTGCCCGCGGACAAAAGGTTTAACATACTGGGGACTGATGACTTTTACTTTATGTCCCAGTTTTTCAAACTCGCGCTGCCAGTAAAATGCGCCCGTTGAGGCTTCTATACCAATCAGGCAGGCCGGTATATTGGCTACTGTCTGAAGCAGTATTTTTCGGTCAACGCGTTTCGTGTAAAGGGGTTTTCCAGCCTGGTTTAAACCACAGAGTTGGAAAACATTTTTAGCCAGATCGATACCCAGATAGACGATATTCATGTTTACTCTCCTGCTGAACGTATTTTGTTCAATTAAGCGCAAAGGGAGGAGGTAGTCCATCCCATTACCTGGCGTAAGAAGTATGGCGGTATGGAGGTGCCTGAGGTTAAGCGCCTGAAGTCGCTTGAGGAAGAGGACGCCAGACTCAAGAAGCTGCTTGCCGAAGCCATGCTGGATAAAGAGGCGCTTCAGGTGGCTCTTGGGCGAAAGTACTGACGACAGACCAGAAGCGGGAAGCCGTGATGTTGATATGTGATGCGACCGGTCTGTCGCAACGTCGTGCCTGCAGGCTCACAGGTTTATCTCTGTCGACCTGCCGCTATGAGGCTCAGCGCCCGGCTGCAGATGCGCATTTATCAGGGCGCATCACTGAGCTGGCACTGGAGCGCAGGCGTTTTGGCTACCGTCGCATCTGGCAGTTGCTGCGCCGTGAAGGGCTACATGTTAATCATAAGCGCGTGTACAGGCTTTATCACCTCAGTGGCCTGGGCGTAAAACGCAGAAGACGTCGTAAAGGACTGGCAACAGAACGTCTGCCGCTGCTCCGTCCGGCGGCACCCAATCTGACCTGGTCGATGGATTTCGTCATGGACGCATTGGCCACCGGTCGCAGGATCAAGTGCCTTACCTGCGTAGACGACTTCACGAAGGAATGCCTGACGGTCACTGTTGCCTTTGGGATTTCAGGCGTGCAGGTCACGCGTATTCTGGACAGCATTGCGCTGTTTCGCGGCTATCCGGCGACGATAAGAACGGATCAGGGCCCGGAATTTACCTGCCGCGCACTCGATCAATGGGCCTTTGAGCATGGCGTGGAGCTGCGACTTATCCAGCCCGGCAAGCCGACACAGAACGGATTTATTGAGAGTTTTAACGGACGCTTTCGCGATGAATGCCTGAATGAACACTGGTTCAGTGACGTCAGTCATGCCAGGAAAACCATCAGTGAATGGCGTCAGGATTATAATGAGTACCGCCCGCACTCCGCGCTGAATTATCAGGCGCCGTCTGAATTTGCGGCGGCCTGGAGAAAGGGTAATTCTGATAGTGAAGGATCCGACATTACTAAGTGAGCGTTGTATCTAATCCTGGGAGCAGGTCAAGGTGGTCGGCAATTATGACTTTTCTCTGGGCAAGAAAAAGCCCGTCAGGGGAAACGGGCTTTTTGAACGTTACGAGGGAAACTCGTGAGTTTTCTGTAGTTGACTACAGAAAATTAACTATAAAACCTGTTCATGACAAAAAGGGTTAGGAAAAATCCGTTTCTAACTTCAAAGGACTTTGCGAGGCTTGTGTTCGGTTGACGTCGAGATGATATACGCCGCGCTAATAACTGAAAGATGACTCAGACCCTGCGGCATGTTGCCGCAGCATTTTTTTTGCTTAACATTGTACATTTCACTCATGATGCCTGCGCTATTCTCACCCTCATGGGTCTGTAGTAAGGCATTCATACGGTTTTCTGCCTCTTCGGTTTCCCCAAAGACGGCGAGCGCGGCGGCCATCCAGAACGCGCAGGCAACAAAGGTATTTTCTTCCTTCTCAACCCCGGTATAGCGGTAAAGCATTTTTTCCCCGGTACCCAGTTCCCGATCAATGAGACGCAGAGTACTGAGCATTCGTTCAGGGGATACCTGTTTACCGTACTGATGCATCAGTGCAATGGAGGCATCCAATTCTTCAGAACCTGGCCAGAAGCAATAACTTTGCCTCTCTTCAGACCAGCAATATGTTTCTATCCAGTCACGGATCCTGTCGCGTTCGCGCTCCCAGCGGCCCTGCCAGGTCGGTTCAATATATTGTCCTTTCGCCAGATGCACGGCCTGATTGAGCGCGACCCAGCAGGCCATTTTAGACTGGGTATAATGTTGGGCGTCGGGCAGTTCCCATATGCCCGAATCTGGCTGACGCCAGGTGTCAGCACAATGATTGGCGAGCTGACCCAACAGGCGTGAAGTATTTAAATCCAGCACATGACCGGCATCGGTAAACAACACAGCTGTATCGAGAATATCGCCATAGTTGCTGAGCTGAAGCTGACGGGAGGCGTTATTGCCCACGCGAACCGGCTGCTCACCGCGATACCCGCTCACCGCGATGCTGCGTTCTTCAGGAACCGGCTGGCCGTTTAGCTGAAAGCAGGTATGCATTTCACAGCCGTTTTCGCGCAAAATGCCGGCCAACCATGAAAACGCCGCCTGGCAGTCTTCCAGCGCGCCGGTGTAAATGAAGGATTTGATGATCATGCAGGCGTCACGCACCCATGCATAACGGTAATCATAATTCTTACCGCTGCCGGTGCCTTCAGGGAGGCTGGTGGTCGCGGCCGCAGCGAGCGCGCCGGTGGGCGCAAACCAAAGAAATTTCAGGGCCAGCGCAGAACGCAACACATAGGATTTAAATTTACCGTTGTATCCGAGGCTATCTGCCCAGCTTCGCCAGGCTTTGTCACTGGTATCAACGCGTTCATCAATGCGGGCTAATGCGGGTACGGCCAACGGCTCATTCTCTGTCACCAGTACCGCAGCGAGCACCTGCTGACTCTGATGGACCGTGAACTGGCTATCCGCGCCGTCATCCCTTACGTTTCCTGGCTGGAGGTCATCTGACAGCCGCAACATCAGTTGCAGAGAACCTACGTGCCAGACCGTTCCGTGTGAAGTTTCCATTTTCCAGGGAGAGCGTGTCGCACCGGCGGTACCGATTTTCATCCGCAATGTCATCAGCACCGAACCGGATAGCCCTTCAATGCGGCGTGCCAATTCATTCCAGGGCAGACGCCCGGCCAGCGTGCTGTTAACTGACTCAGTGAGCCGGACCTTACCGGTTGCGGTTTCATACACCGTTTCGAGGACGTTACTGTTATGGCGATATTGACGAGTCATGCGATAGGGGTGCTGGGGGACCAGCTGGAAATATCCGCCTTTTTCCGCGTCAAGCAGGCGGTCAAACAGAGGCGGAGAATCGAGGGCAGGGACGCACCACCAGTCCGCAGAACCGTCTGGCGACAATAGGGCGACCGTCCGGCCTTCACCGATGGCGGCATAGTCGCCCACGTCACAAAATCCGTCCTTATCTCGGAACTCTCCGGGAAACTGTTGCACCATATGAGACTTTCCTTTCAGATTATTTTTAGCGAATGGACGTTTCCAACGTCATACTGCTGATTAAGGAATAAAGTTTAGTTATCTCTGCGATTTTATCTATGCGGATGATAATTAAGCTGCCTTTTTAGCCGGGATTATCGATATTTTTCCGTTCTTTTCTAAGATGGCGAACTTTATATCAGCCAGATTTTCCAGACCTTCCTGCTGACGAGCCACTTCCATAATTTCATCTTCCGAAAGTGAACATTTGCGCAGTCGCTGATCAAGAACCTTGCCATTTTCAATCAGGATTATTGGTGAGCCATTAAGCCACAAATTAAGTTTTGGGATTTTGTTTTCGAGAAGACCTAAGCTCTTATCAATAAAAATCAGGGTACCGATGGTGATCATGGCGCCGGTAAGCGAGAAATCCTCTCCCAGCAATGCCTGCTGGGTAGCTTCACTGATAATCAGGACCAGAATAAAATCAAAAATCGTCATTTCCAGCAGCGTTTTCCTTCCCGATATTTTGAAAATAATAAAGAGAAACACGTACATAATGGCGGCTCTGAGAACGTTTTCCATTTTCGCTCCTTTAGGGAAAAACCGTCTGTTTAAAAACAAAAGGGGCATCATTATTAGCTGAGACGGACAGAGCGTAAATGCCGTATTGTCGAGGTTTAAGGGTCAGTTGCACTCCCCCTTTATCGGCTAAGGCTGGATTATTAGGATATATAATTAACGTGTCCGGACTGCGATGTATGACAGCACTTTCCGGGCTGACATTAATGATGTCGTACTGATTTACAAACTTACCTTTCAGGATAATGCGATCGGTTTTTTCATTCTTATAAGGGTAAGCAATAATGAGCGGTGATTCGGTATCGCTTCGCAAAAACTTTTCATAGGTGATTATCGTCGACATTTCATCATTCTGATAAGTGGAATCACTTAACCAGCCCTGTGAAAACCCGCCCAGTAAAGCATAAAGAAGGAATACTCCCAGGAGTAAAAAACCGAACCGTTCGAGTCGCCAGGCGATTTTTATCCATGACATGTTTTCCCTGACGGGGGTGTGTCTTTCTGCAAACTGGCTATGTTTTTCGTTATTCATTGACTGCGCCTCAGTTTTAATAAGGGGGTAACAGTGACCCCATGCACTAAGACGCTGAGCGTGACCACGGTTATTGCCATGTCAATCATCAGATCGGCCCCTTTTCCCTGCAGTCCATGTGAAAAGGCATAGGCAATATAATTCAGGCTTCCAATGCCTCGGATCCCCAGCCAGCCCATGCTTAGCCTCTGTTGACGGGATTTTCCGGACCGCCACGTAGCGAGATAAACCGCGGTGGGCCTGATCAGCACAAACAGGATAAGTGCAAGAAGGATCGCCTGAACGTTCCAGTGTTGGGCGAGAGTAACGCCCAGGATAATCACTAGCCCGGCGGCCAGCAGGCGCTCGACGGTATCGCCAAAAGATAAGGCATCCCCGATCACCAGACCGACCAGTTTGACCGGACTTTTGTTATCGATGGCGTGGCGGGTATGGGGATTAACCTGCATCTCTGCGGGCATCTCCTGCTTAGCGTTCTCATCACACGGATGACTTTTTTGCACATTCATTTCGGCGCTGCGCAGTCCGATCCCTGCGGCGAAGGCGGCCAGAAAACCAGAGGCATTCAACGACAGTGCCAGAGCAAAACTCAGGCAGACCAGGGCGAGTGCAATAAAATCGCTCGGCGCGACCTCCTGTTGCATATGACGCGAGCGTGTTGCTGCAAGTCCGATCCCTTTCCCCAATAAGTACCCTACGGCCAGCCCGGCACAGAGCGCCCATAAGAGGTCAACGCTAAACCATTTCCACAATATCACTGCAGACACAGCACCCTGTGCGTTATGCCACAACAAGGCCAGTAACAAAAACGGCAGGGCGGTACCATCGTTAAGACCGGCTTCGCAGGACAATGACAGCCTGAGCTGATTTTCATCCCGGGCATCGTTCATGGCGATAAGGCTCGCTAATACCGGATCCGTCGGTGCGATGATGGCCGCAAGCGCAAGCGCAAGGGACAGCGGCCAGGATAATCCCGTTAAAAAATGAGCCAGGACCATCAGTGCAGCCATCGTCAGCAACATGGCGGGCACCGCCAGGCGTAGGCCCATTTTCCAGATGTCTGAATGAAGAGGGTGGCGGATTTTCAGGCCTGCAATAAACAAGGACACGGCCATGGTGATATCGGTGATCCGGCTGATAACCACCGAGTGCCGGAGTATGTCCAGATGAAGAATGTTTAAAACCCAGGGGCCACAAAGAATACCCACAATAAGATAAATACCGAAAATGGGCACGGGGGCACGGCTGATCCAGCTATAGGATAAGGACATTAAAAGCAGGAGCCTGCCGGTGGCAGCTGTCCACGCCAGATAACCCATAATCCTCCTTATTCAACAAACAGGGTTAACAATTATTCTCACAGAATATCGCAGGGATGTTTGATCCCCAACGCGCCGGGTCATTTTTAATACCTACACATATAAGTAGTAGAGTAGAACCCGATCACAAAGTCTGCGACAAAGAAATAATGACATTTTTTGTTTCAGAAAAATCCTAACTCTGACATTGGAAGGTTTAATTTAAATTATACAGGGTATCCCGTTAATTTTTTGGAGAAATAAAATTGAATGCTTAACAATTAGAAACATAATATTGTACAGCAATAAACTTTTGTATAGATTTTAACAGCAGTCACTTTGATAATAATTAGGCGCTCGCTAAAATAATAAAACCCAATATGCTTTATTTGACGGAGAATACCGAAAATGGAAAAAATGATGCTTGCTAAGCAAAAAGAGCATTTATCTGAATTACGGGCCAAAAGTGCTGAGGAGCACGAAGCCCTGATCCGTGACCCAAAAGATTCTGAAACAGAAGCCAGCTTCGGCGGCAGACTGGCTGAAAAAATTACGGGTGCTATTGCCACCTGGAAATTCATTATGGTTCAGACGGGCATCATTGTGGGATGGACGGCATATAATATTCTGGTAAAGAAATCTGCTTTTGATCCTTTCCCCTTTATTCTTCTGAATTTGTTTTTGTCTTTTCAGTCAGCCTATACCGCGCCCGCTATCATGATGAATCAGAAGCGTCAGGCGAAGAATGATCAGAAATGAAATGGAATCCGACGTGAACGTGAAAGCAGATTTGGAACTCACGCGTCTGCAGGAAAAGATTAATGAAATCTCTAAAGAAGATCTCGCTGAACTGAAAAAGCAGGTGAATATGATGAACAGCTTACTCGAAAAACTTACTGCCCGTCAGGATATCAAAACGACGTGAGGCCACGCCGTACAAGGAGACGTAATGGATAAAATATTGTTGAAAGCAGCGGAAGACGTGCTCTGCGTCTTGAAAGCGAATAGCCTGAATCTCGCCACGGCAGAATCCTGTACCGCCGGATTGATCAGTATGACGTTATGCGCCGCGTCGGAAGGCGGCGCAAACTATTCAAGCGGCTTCGTCACCTATGACGATACGGCAAAATCCATCATGTTGGGCGTGAAGCCTGAAACCCTCTCTCAGTACACGGCGGTTAGCGCACAGGCGGTAAGAGAGATGGCGCAGGGCGCGAACAGAGTGGCTAAAACGCTGGTCGCGCTGTCGGTCAGTGGGTATGCCGGACCTGAAGGGGGCGAAGATGGCACAACAGCCGGTACCATCTGGTTCGGCTGGGCCTTTAGTACGGAGCGTGCGATAACTGAAGTTAAACACTTTGAGGGGGATTGCGAAGAAGTGATCCGCCAGGCTGCGCTGTATTCCCTTACACGGTTAACGTCTCTGCTTACCTGAGGTTATATGATAAAAACCCGCCATCCCCGCGGGTTTTTTATCAGATGACATAGAAATTAATGGCTGGCGTCCATATCCGATGTATCAACAAGTGACAGGAATTTCTTTGTCACCGAAGGCAGATTTTCTGACAGCCATTTCGCCATTTGTTCTTCCTGAACTTTTATCTTGCGGAACACCTGCGCGCCTTCCAGATCGCCCACTGCCTCCGCCGTCACGATAAGCGTGTCGTAGCAGGCAATTTCGAAATGCTCAAAGACATACCCGCTGATGCCGCCTTTGATGACTTCATCGCTGGCGAACACACCACCTAACGCCTGGGTCATCGCCGACATCTTGCCTGCGGTATCTTTAATCACAGAGTTCGATTTATCGAGTCTCTCAAGCACACCTTCCACAAGACGTTGCTGATCCTGCGTCTCGGCAATGTGCTGTGTGATGCGTTCTCTCAGACGCGGATAATGTTCCAGACGGTCAGCCATTTTAGTCAGCATGGTTTCCGCCTGCTTTTCCATGGCATGTGCATCCCGCACCCAGTCGACATAATTTTCATACGCTTTAGATTTGGCCATTTTGATACCCTCATCTCGTGTAAGTTGAAATTATCAGTCCATGTCATCAAGGATTAACGGGTTTTGCTGGCCGGAGCGGACTCAGCAATTGTCGTTAATTTCTGATCGGTATTCTTTTCTTCCTGCAAGGTCTCTTCCAGAAGTTTTGCAGCCTGGGTATAACCCAGTTTTTTCGCCAGCGCGGCCAGCGTGCCGTACGTCGCTATCTCGTAATGCTCGACTTTCTGCGCCGCACCGATCAACCCTGCATCGAGAACGTCACCTTTTTCGACGGAATCAATCAGCTCCTGTGCTTCTTCTACCAGACCTTCCATGGCATGACATTTCATACGCTTGATACGTATCTCATCAGAGGATTCCACGACCTGATCTAATCTTTCTATCTGGCCCTGGGTTTCTTCCAGATGGAGTTTGAATGCTTCAATAAGCTTCGGGTCGGTTGCTGCACGAGCCATTTTCGGCAAGGCCTTGGTAATTTGACGCTCAGCGCTGTAAACGTCAGATAAATCATGAATAAAAAGTTCTTTCAGCGTTGTAATAGACATTTCATTCTCCTTGAGGTCATGTTTAATACCTAACTTAGCTTAGCGTTATTTTATCAGTCGATATAATATTAGGATTTTTCTCAATATAATTTAATTCCCCCCCCTAACTTTTTGAATTTAAATATATAATAATTCACTTCGTGATTACAGTAATTAATAATCGAATTATCCGTTGACACATAAACTGACTGCACTAGACTGAATAACGAGCTTATCGCTCAATGCGGCTTTTCATGTGTTAAATAAACCCATGAGAAGTTGTCGTTTAGATCTTACAGAGAATAACCAAAGACATCCGATAGGAGGATATTATGGCCGAACATCGTGGCGGTTCTGGAAATTTCGCGGAAGATCATGAAAAAGCCTCTGAGGCTGGTAAAAAAGGCGGTCAGAATAGCGGGGGTAACTTCGCGAACGACCGTGAAAAAGCCAGTGAAGCAGGCAAAAAGGGTGGTAAACATAGCCATGACAACCGTTAACGGTTGAAGTGCAGCTTGTTATGGATAACACCCGGCCCGCGGCAAATGCTGCGGGCTAATTATTTTATTATTATCAAAATAGACATCCTCATTATTAGAGCGATATCAGCCTTTATCAGATTCATTCTGCAAGGGGATAAATCATGAGAGCACTGACCTACCACGGCCCGCACAATGTGAGTGTGGATAATATGCCAGACCCGATACTTCACGCCAGCGACGATATTATCTTGAAAGTCACGGCAACAGCAATATGCGGATCTGATCTGCATTTATATCGCGGGAAAATACCGGGAACGCATCACGGGGATATATTTGGACATGAATTCATGGGCGAAGTAGTCGACGCGGGGTCTGATGTTACCTCAGTCGCGAAAGGGGACCGTGTTGTTATTCCCTTTGTTATCGCCTGCGGCGACTGTTTTTTCTGCAAACTGAGCCAGTATGCCGCTTGTGAAACCACCAATAGCGGCAATGGTGCGGCGCTCAATCCGAAAAAGATCACGCCACCAGCTGCATTATTTGGTTACAGCGACCTTTACGGCGGGGTTCCCGGTGGGCAAGCCGAGTATGTGCGTGTCCCTAAAGCGAATACCGGACCTTTTAAAGTGCCCGATGGATTAGCCGATGATAAGGTGTTGTTCTTATCAGACATTCTTCCCACAGCCTGGCAGGCGGTTAAAAATGCTGAACTGATGCCGGGATCGAGCGTGGCGATTTTTGGTGCCGGGCCGGTGGGATTGTTAAGCGCAGCCTGCGCCCGGCTCGCAGGTGCTGAGCAGATATTCATGATTGACCATCACCCCTACCGGCAGGCATTTGCTCAGGAGCGGTATGGCGTTATTCCGATTAATTTTGATGAAAATGACGATGCAGCCGCCTGGATTATTGAACATACCCCCGGCCATCGTGGGGTGGATGCGGTAATCGATGCGGTCGGGTTTGAAGCGAAAGGCAGTATTACTGAAACTATACTGAGCAACCTTAAGATTGAAGGCAGCAGCGGCAAAGCATTACGCCAATGTATAGCCGCGGTCCGGAGGGGCGGAATAGTCAGCGTTCCGGGTGTTTACGCCGGCTTTATACATGGGTTTTTATTTGGGGATGCCTTTGATAAAGGATTAACGTTCAAAATGGGTCAAACGCATGTCCATGCCTATCTTCCTGACCTGCTCATGTTAATTGAAGCCGGGCAACTGAAGCCGGAAGAAATTGTTACCC
The DNA here is from genome assembly GCF_003263525.1 of Rahnella sp. NRRL B-41462. Classification (NCBI taxonomy): domain Bacteria; kingdom Pseudomonadati; phylum Pseudomonadota; class Gammaproteobacteria; order Enterobacterales; family Yersiniaceae; genus Rahnella; species Rahnella sp. NRRL B-41462. Next base: position 10,013 of record NZ_JYDF01000092.1, read on the forward strand.
ATCATATGCCACTGGAAGATGCGGCTAAAGGGTATAAAATTTTTGAAAAAAGGGAAGAGGACTGTCGCAAGATCATATTAGTTCCGGGCATGCCTTCTCGTGAATCCTTCGTGCAGTAATCATTAAAGGTGCGAACTTCCGTTCCCACCTTTTTAATAACTCACACAGTTTTATTTCATGAGAAAATCTTTCAACCGTTCACACAGCTCATGCGGGGCTTCCTCTGCCATATGATGGCCACTTTTGATCGTGCCCGTTTGAACATTACTTGCCCAATTTTGCCAAATAGACGGAATGTCGCTGTATATCTGTCCCAAATCGTCTTTCTCGGACCACAGACAAAGCACCGGGCACTGTATTTTCCGACCACGTTGGCGATCCTCTTCTTCGTGCAAGCGGTCGATTGACAAACCTGCGCGATAATCTTCCAGCATGGTATGAACGGTGGCAGGGGAGTGGATAGCCCTTCGGAAATCCTGATACTCCTCTTCACCCATATAGGGCGTTTTTCCACCATACCAGGCATCCGGATCCGTAGAAATGGCTCGCTCAGGTTTCTCCGGCTGGGCAAAGAAAAACCAGTGATACCACTGTCGTGCGAATACCTCATTGCACCGCTCAAGCGCTTCGATTATTGGAATACAGTCCAGCACAACAAGACTTGTGATCTTCTCGGGATAATCCAGTGCTGTTCTGTAGGCTGTATAACTACCACGGTCATGGCCAACTATTGCAAAACGCTCAAATCCCAGCGAACCCATCAGTTCGATACAGTCCTTTGCTTTAGCGCGTTTTGATGAACCGGCGTGGTCAGGTAAATCAAGTGGTTTAGAAGACTCACCAAAACCCCGGAGATCAGGACACACAACTGTAAAAAAGGCAGCAAGTTTGGGTGCGACTTTTGACCATGTGGCATGCGTTCGCGGATGACCATGCAGGAGCAGAAGAGGGGGGCCAGAGCCCCCATATCTTACATTAAGAACGGCATCAGATAATGCGATTTTGCAATGTGTGAACCCTTCGAACATGGCCTACACCTTTTGTTATCTTGTTTGTCTAAAAGGTTACTGAGAAGGGTCATACGGTCCCTGTCCCGCCATCGGAGCACCAAACCTGACCGGAAGAGTAGCTGCTCTCCGGAGAGGCGAATGCAACGTAAAGCGCGGCAATTTCTGCAGGTTGACCAGGGCGCCCGAGGGGAGCCTGTTCACCAAACTTCTCGATTTTTTCCTGTGGCTGCCCCCCCGATATTTGCAACGCCGTCCAGTAAGGACCCGGTGCTACCGCGTTCACCCGAATACCTTCCGGGCCAAGCTGTTTGGCCAGAGATTTAGTGAAGGCGACTATTGAGGCTTTTGTCTGGGAATAATCAAGCAGGTTATCACTGGGAAGGAAAGCCTGAACTGAGGACGTATTGATGATAGAGCTGCCACGCGGCAGGTAATTTAAGGCTGCTTTGGAGATCCAGAACAAGGCATAAACATTGGTTTTAAAAGTCGCATCGAAGGCTTCTGTCGTTAAATCTTTGATCGAGTCACAGAACTGCTGTCGGCCAGCATTATTAACAAGGAGGTCTAACCCACCCAGTTTCTCGGCTGCCTCTTCTACAAGGGTTTTGCAAAATATCTCTGTACGGATATCACCCGGAAGAGCGATTATCTTATGACCTTCGTCGCTCAATAATTTCACGACCTCTTGCGCATCGGACTCTTCCTGCGGGAGATAATTAATCGCCACGTCGGCGCCTTCGCGTGCAAACGCAATGGCGACAGCTCTGCCGATACCTGAATCTCCGCCAGTGATCAGGGCTTTCCGTCCCTTAAGCCTTGAACTTCCCTTGTATGTCGTTTCGCCATGGTCAGGGACAGGGATCATCTTGTTTGCGAGGCCAGGAAAAGGTTGTTTTTGCTTTTCAAAAGGGGGGGTTGGGAAAGAATCCACATGAGGTTGATTTAAAGAGGGTGAGATCTTTTTTTCGCTGTTCATAAAGACTCCTTTGCAGAAATTAAGGGTATTAAGAATAGAACATCCTTCTCAACTCTAAGCGCGTTGCGGAAAGTTCCTAATATCAGGAATATGAGCACTCGTATGTATCTTATTAATTCAAAGTACCATCCACATCAGCATTCCACATATGCCCCAGCAGATCCATGCGCAGGACTTTCCGTATCATTCAATTGGCATTGTGCCCAAGTAGGGCACAAATATTCCCCAGTGAGTGACCCGATCACCGTTGTGTTAAGCCCAAACTTTAAAAATAAGCCCGGCAGGCAGCTTCTGTGATGATGCCCGTCCTCTCGAAGGGAACAAACCAGAGCCAGCGATTGCCGGCTCCGGTCCGTGGAGTTACGTTTTCGGTTTAGTGGCGTCAGGTTTCGTATTTTCAATCGGACCCGCACTGCCCAGTTCTGCACCAGTGACCGGATTCACTTCGGTATCGGATTGCGTCCGGGATTTCATTGCATCCAGACTGGCTTGTTGTTTTTCATCCAATATCACTGAGGCTTCACCGGTGCCGCCATCCACTGCCGGTTGAGGTTTATCAACGTACTCGAACGTTTTCTCCGAATTCCAGCTTCCCCGCACCGTCCCGCCCTCAGACATGTTGTAATAAACCTGTGAAAACTCAGGCACTGGCGGGAGTTTTCCTGGCGGGGAATTATCCTGAATAGCGTAGAGCGCCTTTTCAAATGACAGCTGGTGGGCGACCTCCCGGGTCATCAGAAAGCTTAGAGCATCTTTTATACCCGGATCGTCGGTCACGTTGATTAAACGCTCATAGACGATTTTTGCCCGAGCTTCGGCAGCAATGTTTGAACGCAGATCGGCGGTCGGCTCACCGATGGTGTCAATATAAGCAGCACTCCAGGGAACGCCTGCTGAGTTGACCAGTGCCGGACCACCGCCGTAAAGCAACGACGTAATATGGCTGTCATTCCCACCGCCGGTGAGCGAGCGATAAAGATCTGCCTCTTTTTCCGTTCCTTCCGCCAGCTCGCCCTTAGCGCCTTTGTTTAGCATGCCCACAATAGTGCCGATGATTTCTAAATGGCTGAGTTCCTCGGTGGCAATATCCAGTAAGAGGTCCTTCCTGCCCGCATCGTCTTCCCCTAGCCCCTGCGTGAAATAGCGGCACGCGGCGGCAAGCTCGCCCTGCGGCCCGCCAAATTGCTCAAGTAACAGATTAGCAAGACCAGGGTTAGGCCCGGCAACACGAACCGTATATTGCAGCTGCTTGATATGTTTAAACATGAAGTTTCCTCATTCAAATCGATGAAATATGGGTTAGACAAATTAAGCCTAGGAAAGAAAACGGCAATTAACCATAGCTTGATAAAGGATAGACGTAAAATAAAGTATATTTAGGAGTATTCTGCCTAAGCCACAGAAATGGCTCAGTGGATAGTAATTATAATATCTCCTCGTACCCCTTGAAATTTATAAAGAATAGAATGGCTGGTGAAATCAACTTAGATGGAGGAAAGTTAACTGTTTAAGATAAGTAAAGAGAGTGCTTAACCCCTCCCTCCCTTTATTTATTTTAAAGCAGAAGTAACATTTATATTATCTATAGGACAGTGACGGCAATGGACAAATTTTTGGACAGGAGTTACTCCAAGTCGAAGGGATGGGTGCCGACCGAACGACCTATTTACTTACCTGCTGACATATCTGTTTGCATGGCCATCTGCTGGGCCGATTTTAAATGCTTTTCAACGACAGGCGTATGGGCGTCAGCAAGAGCCTTCACATCCGGATCATTGATCTTCTTGGCGTCACTTTGTAGTAACGCCAACACCATCTTGTGATCCTTTGTGCCGGCGTTTTCCATATACAACTTGTCAAATTCGCCTCCACTCTGCTTTTCCAGCTTGGCAGCCATGGCCATGTGCATGGCGTCCGGCTGAGTAGGCAGTGCTACACCCTTTTGCCTCGCGGTGATCTGTACTTTCATCAAGGCATTACCATGGTCTTCGGCCATCTGCTGAGCGAATGCTTGGACTTCGCTGCTTTGGGCCTTACTCTGCGCAATTTTGGCTGCGGCGACTTCATTGATATCTGCTTGCGCCATATCCTTTAACGCCTTTTCGTCACCGGAGCTGATCTTAACGCTCGATGCATTCTGGGCAGCGGCCGCCGGGGTTTGGGCGTGTACGCCGACAGTGCTGAACATAGCAGCCACTGCCGATACCGCTAGCAGCTTTTTCAAGGTTTTACACTTTTGCATGTTGTTCTCCAACTGGTCATGGGTAAAGTTGGTGTGGGGTAATTACCGTGCATAGTTTCGTGGGTAAATTACCACTTCGAATGATAAGTATAGTGAACCATCGATATATTGCAGCTTTTCAGAACTACTGAAAATAGCAGCTAGGAAGGAACCTGCCAATAAAATACATTTTCTTTGAATACTAGAAGGTAAATCCTATAATTCAAACTTGAGCTTCAGCTTTGTAGTGGGCAAGCATAAATGGACTCGGTTTCCAGAATAATCTTTCTGACTCATTCGGCATCAGACCCTCATTATATTGATGTTGTATGAGCTGGCAGTCACCGTGCCCTGAGTTTCTCAACTAATATTGATTTAGTCCTGACTTTGACACTTCTGAATATGTAGCTATAAATATATAATCACTTAAAAAGGAGACACAAATGAAAAGAGTAATTCTGGCGTCCATCTTAATGTTATCTGGCTTACCTGCATTTTCTGCCCCCGGAGGTGGATTTGAGGCTTCAGAAACACCTCCGCCACCTCACAAACAGGATAGTGGGATAAAAGGTTCTGAAGATGCAAAAGAGTCTACAGTGAAGATGGCGATTAATAATGACAGAAATTCGTGGGTAACACTTGAAGGGAATATCATTAAAAAGACCGCAGAACATCATTATATTTTCCGCGACAAAACCGGCGTCATCGCTATCTCCCTGAAAGATGATAAGTGGAATGGGCAGAAGGTGACACCTAAAGACCTCGTGAGCATCAGTGGTCGCCTTACAAAGGAAAAAGGGAACACAGTCATTCAGGTAGAACAAATCCGAATTCAGTAATCCTTCTCCCTGTCACACTCATATTTAAACTTAATTGTGATATTTGAAATAGAGAACATCTCATTTTAGTTACTACAAACCAGATACAGATAATGCTATTTATGTTAAATAGTGCGGGGTGAAACGAGAATACTATTTTTTCAGGTTGACTGTTTTAGGACTTCAGCGATATTCCACACATCCAGGTTCCCCTGTGCGGCTGAGACAGTCAACTCTTCATGACTTGGAGAAAACCGGACAAGAATGCCATTACGGCGCAGGAATAAAGCAGATGAGGCAAATGCGGTTCTCTTATTTGCATCATTGAAACAATGCCCCCGCGCTATAGCAAGAAGATATGCAGCAGCTAGAACGTATATATCATCCTCGCCTTCATACATGTGGCGGTTCAGAATTCGTGTTGCCATACTTTCTATCCGACCTGGGTCAGCATAGCCGGAAAGGCCTCCGTAAGCAGAAATCATTCGGTCATGAATGCCAATGATGTCTTTGCTTGAAAGAAAATAAATCATCGGTTTTTAAGAGCCTCAAGCGTCTTGCCATGTTCACTAAACAACCAATCGAAATCCGATTCAGCCTGAATTTTCAGCATTTTTTCATATTGCTCAGCATCAATAACAACAACGGGCTTTGCCGATCGGCGTGTGATAATTATAGGCTCACCGCTAGAAACGCTATCAAGAACTGAAGCCAGTTCATTACGGGCAGTCGTAAAATTTATAGCTTGCATAGTCATATGCCTCATTGAAGTGTACAACCCAGATGTACTGCATAATGTACACTCCATCAGTCTTTTTTTCAACACTTCCACTGGGGCTATTGGATAACACGCTAGATCTAATATTGGTTGGCATAATGACCAATTCACAACTACCCTGAATAATTTGTACCTGGATTATATAAATCCAGAATAAATAACTGACAACTAAAGGACCCCTATGAGCGAAGTGAAAATTGTTGCAACACTGACCCCTTTACCTGGATTTATCGAAACTATAAGAGATGCCGCACTGGCAATGGTTTCTCCAACTCATCTTGAAGAAGGATGCCTGCAATATGATCTGCATGAAAGCCATGCTGTACCCGATGTGCGTAACCTCGAAAATACAGGTAAAGTGTCATTCGTCTTTATTGAACGCTGGAAGACTGAAGAAGATCTGAAAAAACACGTAGCAATGTCCTACCACGATGATTTTCTCGATATCTTGAGCGGTAAATTGGAAACCATTAACGTTCAGCGTCTGACTAAGCTATAATAATCATGCATCGCGGGAGGGAATCGAAATAACCCTTTCGCAAATCTCATTTATTCAGAATGCATCATTCAGTGTTTAAACCCTGCAGTTAATTCACCAAGTCTTTTGTTCCTTTGGTGTATATCCAATATTTCTTTCACCAACCTCTAATTCTCATCCCCTGTACAAGAACCCAACGCAGTCTTCAACAGAACTGCGTAACTTCATATAATGGGACTTATATAAAGTTAGCTATTCGCTACAGTAGCTGATAATCTATCCAGTAGTTATAATGACCTTGCAGGTTTTGCTACGTGAAATCTGCAAGGGAAATCCCCTGCATCTTTCTCAGAATCCACGTAGCGTTGTTAGTGACCGGGAGTTCGCTTTTTAAGCTATATATGGGTAAATTGTCACCAACCAACCAGACACTACCTGCTGTCCAGGCTGAAGAGGATGTTCTGGCGAGGCTTAAGGAATTTGTTCAAGACAAAGAGGCGTTTTCACCTAATACCTGGCGACAGCTGATGAGTGTTATGCGGATCTGCCACAGATGGTCGATTGAAAATAGCCGCTCGTTTTTGCCCATGCTTCCGGCCGACCTTCGCGATTATCTGAACTGGCTACAAGAGAGCGGTCGCGCTTCTTCAACGATTGCGACGCATGGATCATTGATTTCAATGTTACACCGTAACTCTGGCCTAATCCCCCCTAATACTTCACCGCTGGTTTTCCGCGCAGTGAAGAAAATAAATCGTGTTGCAGTTGTCACGGGTGAACGTACTGGCCAGGCCGTACCCTTTCGTCTTGAAGATCTGCTTGAGCTTGATGCGCTCTGGTCTGACTCGATATCGCTTCGCCATAAACGTGATTTGGCATTTCTGCATGTCGCTTACAGCACGCTGCTGCGTATCAGTGAATTAGCCCGTCTCCGTGTTCGTGATATCTCCCGGGCAACAGATGGCAGGATCATCCTTAATGTGAGTTACACCAAAACTATTGTTCAAACTGGCGGCCTGATCAAGTCCCTAAGTTCGCAGTCCTCCCGCCGGCTAACTGAGTGGATGTCGGTGTCTGGTATCAATGCTGAACCTGACGCCTTCCTCTTTTGTCCGGTGCACCGCTCTGGGAGTGCAACTCTTTCAGTCACCCGTCTGCTGAGCACGCCTGCGATTGAATCAATTTTCGCACAGGCCTGGCTTACGATTGGAGCAGGTGAACCTATCATTCCAAACAAAGGGCGCTATACGGCCTGGACTGGTCACAGTGCCCGCGTAGGCGCTGCACAGGATATGGCGGGACGTGGCTATGCTGTCGCTCAGATCATGCAGGAAGGGACATGGAAAAAACCTGAAACATTAATGCGTTATATCCGTAATCTTCAGGCGCATGAAGGTGCGATGACCGATATCATGGAAAAAAGCACTCTAGATCATAATAATACAAAATAACAAAAATCACACTTCATCATTATGAAGTATTACTTCATATTTAATGTTTTTCGATTTCATCACATGCTGTGCTTCATGGTCTTTGGAAACGCTAAAGGCGTAGCATTAATGTCATCGGATTAATTGGCGATGATGTAAAACCGTAGTGTTCATAAAATTGTTTAGCCGGTTCATGAAGTGCATGTACGAGCAATGCTCTGACCCCTGTGTTTTCAACAATTGAGCGAACTCGAAGAACGGCATCCTGTAGCAATGATGAACCTAACTTTACTCCTTGAGTGCGAAGGTCGACCGCCAGTCTTCCCAATACTATGACCGGAATAGGATCAGGCATATTACGCCGAACAGATCCTGCCGCTTCCCTGTGCGACACAGCACCGGCTGCGAGTGCATAATAACCAACAACACTTTTATCGTGAGCCGTGACAACAAAAGTACGACTTGCACCGTTTAAGTGGTTTGTCAGAGCGCGCCTTTTTAACCATTCATCTAACGTTGTTTTCCCACAACCGAAAGCGTCAAGGATATGTGCAGTTGTAAGTGGCTCAGGAGCAGACAATTGTAAACTCATGCCCAAGGCGCTTTAACTGCCATCAGACGTTCCAGACCTTGATTTGCATTTTGAGGTGCGTCAAGCATCGCTGTGAATTCATGAAATTTCTCAGTATCTAACTGGAAAAAAACTTGGTCGAGCAGAATAGCTTGTGCGCGCTCACACGCTACTTCCAACATAAAATCAGATCGGTTTTTACCTAATAGGCTGGCGGCTTGATCTATGAGATCACGTTGTTCCGGCAAAGCACGCAAATTAATCGCAGCGTCACGCATTTTTTATATCTCCTGTATTGACAATGGATATACATTATAAGATTGTATATCTATTGTCAATACACTATGCCTTTGGGCAACTCTCGATAGATGTGTAAACACACCTGTTTTAGTTCCACGCACTTTTTTCGGTGCATCAGGATTTGGAATAATGGTTCTGGGCCTGACGGCGACGCCCATCGCAATGAAGCATTACGGTTTCGATTTGTCACAAATCGCCGCCGAGATCCAACTCTATATACTGAGCCGGTTTGTAACGTCATTTTGCACAGGAAAACTGATCGACCGGTTCGGTGTCATTAAAATTAAGCTGACGGGTCTGCTTCTTATGCTTGCCTATATTGCTCTGGCTGTTTCGGATGTCTTGTGTGGGATATTTGCCATTACATTAGTCCTGATGGGACTAGATTGGAATTTTCTCTACACCGTCGGAACCAGCCTGCTGGCAACGACTTACACCACGGGCTATGCTGGGGGGCATTATATGTTTTAGTTACCGGAAGATATTTTTACGGGCGAGTTAGGAACATTAAATTTCAAGATAAATAATGGATTAAACTCTTAGCGTGTTTTTTTTACATCATTGGCCTGACCTGCCCCCAGGATTAGATACAACCGTCAGTTAGTAATGTCGGTTTGTTTACCTTCACATTTTCCATTTCGCCACCGTGCTGCAAACTCTGATGGCGTCAGATAATTCAGTGCCGAATGTGGACGACACTCGTTATAATCCTGCCTCCAGTCGTTAATGGTTTTCCTGGCGTGAACGATATCGCTGAACCAGTGTTCGTTCAGACACTCATCGCGAAAGCGTCCGTTAAAACTCTCAATA
>NZ_JYDF01000093.1:0-15306 GCF_003263525.1 Rahnella sp. NRRL B-41462
GGGGAGGGGGTATTAATGGCAACTCAGAAGACGGATATGTTTACCTTTCCCAGTACGCCGGACTGCCAAATTTCTCCAGCAGAAAATCAATCACAGCCCTGACTTTGATCGACGGGCGGCGGCTGTTCGGATACAGCGCGCTGATGGTTTGCGGCTCCGGTGACGTCGATACCTGATAATTTTCCAGTACGCTGACCAGCCGACCGTCGCGCAGGGCATCGCCAATCAGCCAGGTGGGGAACACCACCAGCCCCATGCCGTCGATCCCGGCCTGCGTCAGGGTTTCCGCATTATTGCTGGTCAGTAATCCCCGCAGGGTCATCGAATGCCATTCCTGTTCCGGCTGACGAAAGTACCAGCGTTGCGGACCGGCAAATCCTTTGAACACCAGGCAACTGTGACTGGCTAAATCCTCCGGTGTTTCCGGCTTTCCTGCGCGGGCCAGATAAGCAGGGCTGGCGGCAAGGCGAAAATTCTGATGGCCGAGCGTGCGCGCCTGCAGGGTGGAGTCCGCCATCACGCCAATACGGATGAGCAAGTCAACGCTGTCCTGCAACGGGTCGATAAAATCGTCGGTCTGCATCAGCTCGATATTCAGGCGCGGATAACGTGTACTCAGCTCATGCAACCACGGCGCAAGATGGCGCTGACCAAAAACTACCGGCGCATTGATGCGCACCAGTCCGCCGGGTTCGCTGTCCTGCTCCTGCAAATCCAGCGTGGCGAGATCCAGCTGTGTCAGCACCTGTCGCGCATGACCGGCGAGCAGTTTGCCGGATTCTGTCGGGCTGACGGCGCGTGTGTTGCGATACAGCAGTTGCGTCTGTAATGCCTGTTCAAGCTGGGAAATCACCCGCGATACGGTTGACGGCGACATCGCCTCACGCCGCGCCACCTCAGAGAAACTGCCCTGATCCAGTACCGCGACATACAGCCGTAATGCCTGAATATTGATCTGATTAAAACCTTTCATCTGTGCGTATCCCGCAAAGGTATTTTCCTGATTGTGCTGTTTTTCGCATAGTTCTGTCACGTTATAGTCGCCGCTTCGAAAAAACAGAAAGCAGGGCAATGATGAATCTGATGTTAATTCCGCTGGTCGTTCTGGCGGGGATGGGGCTTTCACTGGAGGCCGGGCTGATTGGTCCGCTGGGAACGGAGGTTGGCCATCTGTGGGCCACGCTGAGTATTTTTGGTGTGGGTGCGGTGCTCACCGGCCTGCTGGTGCTGTTTTTCAGCCCGCGTAATGCGCCGTCATTCAATGAACAACCGGGCTGGACATTGCTGGGTGGCGTGCTCGGCCCGGTCTATGTCGTGGTGCTGACGCTCGCGACGCCAGTCATTGGTATCGGTATGACCATGATTGCGATTTTGTCAGGGCAGGTGGCGAAAAGCGTGCTGATCGACCATTACGGCTGGTTTGGTACACCGCACAAAAAAGTCGGCGGCGAACGCCTGCTGGCGCTGCTGTTTATCGTTGCTGCACTTGTTTTGATTGCCTGGGACTGAACCATGACTGAACTGATGATGATAATACTGGCCATTGTGGCCGGTGCCGCGCTGAGTATGCAGGCGGCGGTGAACGGGCAGTTAGGCGGGAAAGTGGGCGTACTGAAAAGCGCATTCCTGACGTTCAGCGTCGGGGCTGCCATTACCGCAGTGCTGGTGCTGTTTTTGCAAACACCACAGCCACAAACCTTGCTCACCGTACCGAAGTGGCAACTCGCGGGCGCATTATTTGGCGTGCCTTACATCATTGTGATGGTGACAGCGGTACCCCGTGTCGGAACGGCGGTGGCAACGGTCGCGGTAATCCTCGGACAACTGGCAATGGGTATGCTGATTGATAATTTCGGCTGGCTGGATAATCCGCAGATCGCGCTGTCATGGCACCGGATTGCGGCTATTCCCTGCCTGATCATCGCACTGGCACTCATTTATCGCAGCAACCGGAAAGCAGAGTGATTTCCTGACAGAGAGCAGACCCGCGCTTTATTGCAGGCGCGGGTCAAACATCATGGGCTCGCGTTCTACTGAACTCAGTAAATCGGCAAAAGACGGGTGTAGCGGATTAAGTAATACGTTGTATTCCGACGGCACAATCACTGACGGCACTTTCAGCCCGACATATTCACCTTCTGCAAGCCAGACGTCACCCTGACGTTGTGTGCTGTCAGGCACCGATGCGCTTCGCCAGTCGGCGGCAAGTTCTGAAACTTCCAGCGTATCCAGCAGTTCCTCTGGCACCTCAATACTCAGCAAGGTATAGGAACGCATCAGCATGCTGTTTTGCAAATGCACCAGAATTTCCAGGATAGCCAGTGAGATGCTGGTGGTGACATAGACGACCGGCCTGCCTGGCGGATTCCAGCGACCGCCATAAAGTTGCGCGCCGGCTCCCGACCAGGCTGTCGCCAGATGGCGGGTCTGCACGATACGAAACAGCTTCAACTGAAGACACCGTGCTGGAGACGACCAATCAGGCGGCTGACTTCCACAGCACCCGCTTCAGAAGACAGCAGTTCCAGCGGACGTGAACCATCCAGTGCCGGAGCAGGGCGGGTGAACCATTCGAGCGCCGAGACACGATCCCCTTCGAACAAATCAGTTGCGGCATCCACGATGCGAACCAGTCGCGCCACACGTTCACTCTCTTCACTTTTTAGCAATCCGTTCCCGGCTTTACGCCGGGCATAGTTGCGTTCGTTAATGCCCATGATTTCCAGTAACACCATTTTTGGCCATCCCAGCTCAGTATTAAGACGGCTGATACTATCAACCGGAAATCCCTTTTGTATGGCATTTATCAAACTGATTCCGCTGCTTGCGGGAAGGCCCGCAGATTGCCAAAGCGGCGTTGCAGAATCTTGCACAGAGCTGGAAGACAGCCCGGTAATTTTTGAATTCATGATGTGTGCCTCCGCACCGTTATTTGTCATGATTATAGCATGACAAATAACGAATGGTCATTTTATCAACGATAACTTTTTGCCTCAGTCCGTACTGAATAAAAGCGCACGGAAAGATAAATGTGATGAATGTCACATTGGAGATGTATCGGAATGAAACAGAAATTGACAAACCTTGACCAAATCTATTTATTAGCTAAGAAAAGTCGACTCTTGTAGGAAGTAACTGGTAATTGCAGGTTTTTTGCACTATGTGCAGCAATCGGTTGCGGATCACAGTTTTAGGGTTTGTTTTATGCAACGTCTGAAAGTGGCAAGGCGTTGTTCCACCCCCCGCTTCTGGTAAAAATATGAAAAATAAAATTATTGCAGCAGGCGCTTTGATGGCTTTGTCCTACAGCGCGACCGTGCTCGCTGATGATAGCAAGGGCGAATTTGTTTCTGACTGGTGGCACCAAAGTGTCAACGTTGTAGGTAGCGCCGATACCCGTTTCGGGCCTACGCTGCGTAACGATGTTTACCTTGAATATGAAGCGTTTGCGCACAAAGACTGGTTTGATTTCTACGGTTATATCGATATTCCTAAAACCTTCGGCGCCGGTAATGGTAATGACACCGGTATCTGGGATAAAAACGGTTCTCCGCTGTTTATGGAAATCGAACCGCGTTTCTCTATTGATAAGCTGACCGGTACTGATCTGAGCTTCGGTCCGTTCAAAGAATGGTACTTCGCGAACAACTATATCTACGACATGGGTCCGGATAGCGATAACCGTCAAAATACCTGGTACATGGGGCTGGGCACCGACATCGACACCGGTTTGCCGATGAGCCTGTCTCTGAACGTGTATGCGAAATACCAGTGGGAAAACTACGGCGCAGCGAATGAAAACAGCTGGGACGGTTACCGTTTCAAAGTGAAATATTTCGTTCCTCTGACGCAACTGTGGGGTGGCAACCTGAGCTATATCGGGTTCACCAACTTCGACTGGGGCTCCTCACTGGGTGATGACGATTTCCGTGATCTGAACGGCAACAAAGCGCGTTCTAACAACTCTATCGCCTCCAGCCATATCCTGTCGCTGAACTACACACACTGGCATTACTCGTTCGTGGCGCGTTACTTCCACAACGGCGGCCAGTGGGCTGACGGCGCTGAACTGAACTTCGGTAACGGTAACTTCGATGTGAAGTCCACCGGCTGGGGTTACTACGGCGTGATTGGCTACAACTTCTGATTTCAGCGGTTGTACGACAAACCCGGCTCCGGCCGGGTTTTTTGTTTTTATTGCTTTCTGAAAAGTCGCACATTAAGCATTTTTTTTAGCTGTTGAGTGAAAAATGACCACAACTACAGGCGATCCTGACGCGCTGTTGTGGCATAATGCGCGCCAAATCACATTTCCCAATTAAGAGCGAGCGTTGTGCTAAGTACTTACAACATCACCATGCAATTCGGCAGCAAGCCGTTATTTGAAAATATTAACGTGAAATTTGGCGGCGGTAACCGTTACGGCCTGATTGGCGCGAACGGTTGTGGCAAGTCCACTTTCATGAAGATCCTCGGTGGCGACTTAGTGCCTTCTGGCGGTAACGTTGTGCTGGACCCGAATGAGCGTCTGGGTAAATTACGCCAGGATCAGTTCGCCTTCGAACAGTTCAGCGTGCTGGACACCGTTATCATGGGCCACACCGAATTGTGGGAAGTGAAGGAAGAGCGCGACCGTATTTACGCGATGGCGGAAATGAGCGAAGAAGACGGCTACAAAGTGGCTGATCTGGAAGTCGCTTACGGCGAAATGGACGGCTACAGCGCAGAATCCCGTGCGGGTGAATTGCTGCTGGGCGTGGGGATCCCTGTCGAGCAACATTATGGCCCGATGAGCGAAATCGCCCCGGGCTTTAAACTGCGTGTTTTGCTGGCGCAGGCGCTGTTCTCCGACCCGGAAATCCTGCTGCTCGACGAACCGACGAACAACCTGGACATCGATACTATTCGCTGGCTGGAGCAGGTGCTGAACGAACGTAACAGCACCATGATCATCATTTCCCATGACCGTCACTTCCTGAACATGGTGTGTACGCACATGGCGGATCTCGACTATGGCGAACTGCGTGTTTATCCGGGCAACTACGATGAATACATGACGGCGGCGACGCAGGCTCGTGAACTTCTCAGCGCCAATAACGCCAAGAAGAAAGCTCAGATTGCTGAATTGCAATCGTTCGTCAGCCGCTTCAGCGCGAACGCCTCCAAATCTAAACAGGCGACTTCCCGTGCCCGTCAGATTGATAAAATTCAGCTTGATGAAATCAAAGCATCCAGCCGTCAGAACCCTTACATGCGCTTCGAGCAGGACAAGAAATTGTTCCGTAATGCGCTGGAAGTGGAAAAAATCACCAAAGGTTTCGACAACGGTCCGCTGTTTAAAAATCTCGGCCTGATGCTTGAAGTGGGCGAGAAAGTCGCGATTCTGGGTGCCAACGGTATCGGTAAATCAACGCTGCTGAAAACGCTGGTCGGTGAGCATGAACCGGAAAGCGGTTCAGTAAAATGGTCTGAAAACGCCAAGATCGGTTATTACGCGCAGGATCACGAATATGAATTCGATGACACCCTGAACGTCTTTGACTGGATGAGCCAGTGGAAATCCGAGAAAGACGACGAGCAGGCCGTACGCGGTGTGTTAGGCCGTCTGCTGTTCGGTCAGGACGATATCAAGAAGAAAGTGAAAGTACTTTCCGGTGGTGAAAAAGGTCGTATGTTATTCGGGAAACTGATGATGCAACGTCCGAACATCCTGATTATGGATGAACCAACCAACCACCTTGATATGGAATCCATCGAATCGCTGAACATGGCGCTGGAAATGTATGAAGGTACGCTGATCTTCGTTTCCCACGACCGTGAGTTCGTCAGCTCGCTGGCAACCCGTATTCTGGAAATGACGCCGACCCGCGTGATTGATTTCTCGGGTAATTACGAAGATTATCTGCGTAGCCAGGGCATCAATAGTTAATTCGCTGCATCCTTCACGTTGTCTCGGCGTTGGCTGCCTTTACTCACCCCGGTCACTTACCGATGTAAGCTCCCGGGGATTCGTGCAGTTGCCGCCTTGATATAACGCGAATGATTTTGCGAATTGTTTTGGGTGTCATAAAAAATAGAAAACCGCCGATAAAGGCGGTTTTTTTGTGTCTGAATTTACTGATTCAACAATCCCCACACACTTCACAATGCGGGTCTTTCATCAGTTTCATTTCGCGGAACTGCAACGTCATGGCGTCGAACATCAGCAGTTTTCCACGCGGGGTTTCACCAAATTTTGTCAGCAGTTTGATGGTTTCCATCGCCTGTAAACTGCCGATGGTGCCGACTAAAGGTGCCATCACACCGGCTTCCACACAGGTCAGGGCGTTTTCACCGAATAACCGGCTCAGGCAGCGGTAGCAGGGTTCCTGCGGCTGATAAGTGAACACGCTGAGCTGACCTTCCATGCGGATGGCGGCCCCGGAAACCAGCGGTTTTTTCTGCGAGTAACATTCACCGTTCAGCTGATTGCGCGTGGTGACGTTGTCGGTGCAATCGACCACCACGTCGCAGGCGGCGATCAGGTCACGCAGCATGTCGTCGCTGGCCTGTGTATTAATCTGATGAATGACGATGTGCGGATTGATTGCCGCCAGCGCCATTGCGGCGGATTCCACTTTCGACATGCCGATCCGGGCGTCAGTATGCAGCGTCTGGCGTTGCAGGTTTGACAGCGAGACCGTGTCGAAATCCAGTAGCGTTAACGTACCGGTGCCTGCCGCCGCCAGATATTGCGCAGCGGCACAGCCTAAACCGCCCAGTCCGACAATCAGCGCATGACTGGCTTTCAGTTGTTCCTGGCCGTCAAAATCAAACCCTTTCAGAACGATCTGGCGGTTATAACGCAGGGTTTCAGCGTCCGTCAGTTCCGGCAGTTGAGGCATATTCAGCTCCGCAGCAGGGCGTTAAACGGTTCGATTTCAACGATTTCGCCTGCGGCCACGTTACCGCGCCCGCGTTCAAGCACGATAAAACAGTTGGCCTGGCTGAATGAGCTGAATACGTGCGAACCCTGATGGCCGGTGGTGCGCACTTCCAGTTGTCCTTCGGCGCTGGTGCTGAAAATACCGCGCTGGAAATCGAGACGTCCGGGGGATTTTTTCAAGGGTGTCACCGCTTTTGCCTTCAGGCGTGGCGGGAACTGCCAGGCCGTATGGCCGGACAACTGTGCAATAAATGGCTGAACCAGCTGATAAAACGTCAGTGCTGCCGACACCGGATTCCCCGGCAAACCGCAGAACCAGCTGCTTTCCAGTTTACCGAAAGCAAAAGGTTTGCCCGGTTTCATGGCAAGCTTCCAGAAACCAATTTCACCCAGTTCATCCAGAATCTGTTTAGTGTAATCGGCTTCACCGACCGATACGCCGCCGCTGGAAATCACCAGATCGGCAAACGCATTGGCTTCTTCGAAGGCTTTACGCAGCGCCAGGGGATTATCGCGAATAATGCCTAAATCCAGGACGGTACAGCCCAGTTGTTCCAGCATCAGGCGCACAGCGAAACGGTTGGTATCGTAAATCTGCCCCTCCTGCAAAGGCGTTCCCACCGGTTGCAGTTCATCGCCGGTGGAGAATACGGCGACTTTCAGCGGTTTCCACACCTTGACGTGGGTGACGCCCAGCGAGGCCAGCAGCGGTAATTCTGCCGCACCGAGCCGTACACCGGCAGGCAGCACGCTGTCGCCCTGTTTAATGTCGTCTCCGGTCAGGCGGATATTCTGGCCTTTTTGCGCTGTTGCAGTGAAACGTACTCCTGCATCTGAAACTTCAGCCTGTTCCTGCATGATTACTGCGTCGGCACCGGCGGGAACTGGCGCACCGGTCATGATGCGGATACAGCTTCCGGCAGGCCATTCGCCATGAAAAGGCGCACCGGCAAAGGCTTTGCCCGCGACCGGGAACACCGCGCCGTCGTGCAAGTCTGTGCAACGTACGGCATAGCCATCCATCGCGGAGTTATCAAAAGGTGGCACAAAAACCGGTGAAAGCACCGGTGCGGCGGTTATGCGGCCCGCGGCGCCAGCAAGTGGCAGGGATTCGGCCTCCTGACTTGTTTTAGGCGGTACACAGTCGTGCATTTTATCCAGCGCTTCGTCAAGTGAGATCAGACCGGCAGTATTGAATTCCATAAAAAATCCTTAGTCATTCGTCCCGGCGTAGCAGGTATTTTCAGCGGTGCCGGGCAGGGAAATGGAGCATGCGCATAGTATGACAGAGAAACGCAGCGAACCAAAAAGCGCCGAAGGCGTAAAAATTCTGCGCGGATTCCTGAAAAATTGAGATCGATCCCAAAATTAACAATGTAACGCAGGTATTATAGTTACCGTTATTTGTGACCTTCGTCACATAACTGTCATATAAACAGGAATAACCGGTGCTTAAAAAAAATCGCCATCAGGCCATCCTTCAGTTGGTTGAACAACATGAAGTGCTACAGGTAAGCGAACTGGCACAATCGCTGGATGTAAGTCTCGAAACGATCAGACGCGATCTGAGTGAAATGCAGGACAAAGGATTGATTTTACGCCGCCACGGACGTGCGCGTCGTCTGGCCGCTCAGCCTGAAACATCCTGGCTAAACAGTTTGCAGCGTTGCCCGCAGCTTTAAACGCAGCAACGAAATAAGAAAAGGGAAGGCTTTGATGCCTTCCCTTTTTTATGCGTGTGATTCAGAGACCTGAATTAAAAACGCCCCTGGATCCCAATATGGCCGACGTAGCCTTCCATATCGCCGTCAAACCCTTTGACGTATTTCACATCAGCATACACCGAGGTATTCGGTGCGAGTTGCGCCGTCATGCCCGCGCCGGTCTGCCAGTATTGATCGGAAAAATCCGTTGTACTGACATCGATTCCGCCGACATTGATATCCGGTGAATCCGAGAAATTACTCAGTACATCGGCGGTCAGGTAAGGTTTGAATTTTTCACTGGCTTTATCTTCTGCCTGGTCGCGTAACAAACGCAACCCGGCACGCGCTGTGCCCTGGTTCACTGAAACGCCGGAGATATCAGAAATTTCATCGCTGAAATCTTCTGCATTCAGATACTGATAAATGATCTGCCCCTGAGGTTCGATTTTCCAGTTGGTGCTGACGGCATAGGGTTGACCTGCTTCAGCAGAAAGCAATACGCCGTAGCTGTCCTGTTTCGTATCATGCAGGCTCTCATATTGGTTACGATACCATGTGAACTGGCCGACAAGGTCAACGTAAGCGCCATCTTGTGCATATCGGGTGTAATAGCTGCCAACGCTGTAGGCATCACTGCGCACTGAGCCAGCATCCGCACTTTTCCCCGCCAACGTGCGCACCTGATCCTGCGTGTCGGTACTCTGGTTGCCCAATGTCGCCATGATGCCAGCGTGGACGCGTGTGCCGTTTTTCAGTTCATCCTGATATAAGTCGGTTCCGAATTGCGCGAACCAGTAATCACTGTCGTACCCAAAACGTCCCGCATCGAAGGAAGTGTGTTCTCCGCCGGTTCTCGCCCATGCGCGATTGTTGTAGCCTTTGCCGTAGGTTTCTGTATCGCCCATACGCTCGTGCAGCGTGCCAGCAATACGCATGCCATAATACAAGTTCAGATAAGGTGCTGCGATATAACTGGGGATTTCGCCACGGTAAGTGTCTGGTGTAGCCGGGGCAGGCGCAGGAACATCCGGTGTCGGATTATCTGGCGTTGGGACATCAGGAACCGGCGCGTCAGGTGTTGGGATTTCAGCGCGCAGATACCAGTCATTCATATCGCCGGTGGCATCCTTGCTTCCTTCAAAAAGATAATAGTCGTAAGCGCCGATACTGACGCTGTTTTCCAGACTGAACAGGCCATTATGACGGCTGGCATCATCAATCTGAGCGACACGTATTCCGTCGTTAATTGTCTGTGCTGCCTTACCCGACGCAGAGATATGTAATCCGAACTGCCCGGACGCGTTGCCCGTAACATGAATGAGATCGCCAGTGCTGTTTCCCTGCGCATCTTGCTCCAGCGACGTATTCATAAAGAACGTACCCTTGCCTGACAGATTGTGCGTTTCCAGCGTTTTATAATCACCTTGTCCGGAAAACTGAACGCTGGCGTTATTCATGTTGAGTGAGTCGATGCGCGAGGAATCGGTCATCAGCCACTGACTGTCCTGAGCATCAATATTAATCGTACCGGCAGAAGCAGAAGAAAATTCCGTGCCATTCATCGCGCTGCCTTGCCAGGTTGAGTTAAGCAAATTGAGCGTCAGCTGGCTGGCGATCGGGTCTTCATCTGCGCTTAACGCAATAAGGTTACCGTTAATGATGCTGCCGTTGCTGGCGTTGACCGAAAGGTCGGCAATCTGGTTGCTGTTGCTTCCGGCAACGACAAAGGCATCGGCGGCATTCAGGGAACTGTTATCCAGTGTGACGGCCCATTCGCCTTCGGTGGCGTGTACGCCCTGGGTTTTACCCGCAAGCCGGGAGTTTTTGACGTCCAGTGTGCCACCGTAGGCATAATCAGGTGTGGCGTAGGAAGTGATCAGGTCAACCAGCGGTTGGTCCGACAGTGCATTTTCCATCACGACCTGGTTAAGGTTAACGTTGCCCTGATGACTGATTTCTATGCCGCTGGTGGTATTGCCGCTGCTGATATTGCCATTGAATACCGAGATAACAGAGTTTTCGTTTGAGCTTATCGCCGTGCCTGCGGAATGGATGTCAGTGTTCACTAAGGTGACGTAGCTATTTTGATTACTTTCGATCGCCGTACTGCCTGCATATTCTGTATTAACAGAACCCCCGTTCATTAATACACCGGCATTACGGGTGGAATAAATCGCCCGCGAGTCCTCGCCCGTGGTGGTAATTATCGCGTCATTAGAAAACAGAATAAACCCGTTATCTTCTGCATATAAGGCATTGGTATGCTTACCGTGGGTGGTCACTGTGCTACCACTTCCCGTGATAAGAACGTCGTTCCTCTTGTGCAGGCTGGAATTGATGTTGTTTAAAATAATACCTTCTGAATAATCACCCGCAGTAGTGACATTGACTTTATTGATTGTGCCCTTTGCCCCATTCTGGATAACCAGACCATCAGAGCCGTTCTGCATTGAATTAATATACAGAGTGCCGGCAATCGTCGCGGTGGCATTATTATTCACCGTGAATCCGGGGGTGCTGTTATTATAGGTATTTATGGTAACATCATTTTTAGAAAGGAAAGAGGTTCCTATTCCTTCCATCATAATGCCTTTACTTTGGCCGTAAGTGTTGATAATAAGCGGTCCGAGTAAATCAACGCTTCCGCCACGGTTAATGAGCATCGCATCAGTTAAAGAGCCCTGAGTGGTGATCGTCACCGGTGCCGCAACTGACTGTGTCAGTGCGCCACCATCATGAATATAAAAGGCAGGAATACTGGAAGTGATGCCTTCCGACCAGGTGGTTGCATTTACGCCATCCAGATATCCTTCGGTGGAAAGGTCAAAGAGGACCATTCCGCTGATATCTAACACGGGTAAATTTGTCACATTGCCAAATTCATCTTTATCACTAATATCTGTTGCAAGCGCGTAATTAGCCAGAGAGATAGATATCGCCAGAGGGGTCAGCTTTATTAATCTAAGTGCTACAGTTTTCCATTTTTCCGGATTATTTCCCATTTTATATTTCGTCCCGTCAGAATTTTTTAAAGAGTCTGGCGGACATTCTACGCATATTTATTTTTTAGGTTATTAATTGTATATTAAGGTATGCTTAATTTAAGATGTGTATGAATGTGTAATATGTGGGCGTTAACGTAATGAATAATGAGGATTAAATAATAGGGGGTAATAATATTGTTTCGAGGTGTGTATATATTATCGAACGGATGGACACAAAAAATCCGACCGCAAAAATGAGGTCGGATTTTTATTACTCAAACAACGTTTCAGTGTGCACTGACTTCGTGGTTAATTCTCTCTGCTTTGCTCTTCAGGCCGGCAAGTACCACCATCAGCACCAGCAACGCATAGGAAATGGTCGCGATATTCAGCGCCCAGAACAAACCGTATTCGTTGTAGATGAAAGACGAGAAGGACGCGAAAATCAGCGTGCCGACGGAACTGGTGGTCAGCAGCGCAGAGGTCAGCGTTGGCGGGGAGTTTTTCACCTGCAGGCTGCCGTAGCTCATCAGACCGGAGAACATTCCTGAGTTACAGAAACCGAACAGACCCACGGCGACGAGCACCAGCGTCGGCGAATTGCTGGTGGTCAGCACCGCCAGGCTTGCCATGCCGACAATCACGGAAATCAGCAGGAAAGTACGCAGTTTCACGAAACGCACGGTGAACTGGTTCAGGAACAGGCCAATCGCTTTCACCATCCAGTAGGTGGTGATGTAAATCGCGGCACGGTCCGTTTCCATATTGAAGTGCTCATGCAGCCAGCTTGGCATCCACAGCGTGAAGACCAGCTCGGTGAAGACAAAAGCAAACAGCGCAATACACAGGAAGAATACCGCGATGCCCCATGGCTCTTTCACCACGTTGTGCGTCGATTCGTTTTTAACCGGTTGCGGAACATTCGGGAATTTCTGACCCGCGCACAGTAAAATCATCAGCAGGCTCAGGACACCCATGATGCCGTACATCGCCAGCCAGCTTGCGCCATGTTTGAACAGGAAACCCAGCACCAGCGACAGCGTCATACCGGAAAGCGCGAAGAAGAAGTCGGTAAAGATCAGGTTCGCGGAACGTTTTTTCGGATCGTCATTAATACGTACGACCAGATAGCTGCCGATAGACATCATCAGGCCCGCCGTGGCGCCGATCAGGAACACACCCACGCCGAACAGTGTAATAGACGGCATGATAAACAGCGCGATACACACCAGCACGGAAATGAAAGAGCCGGTCATCAGTTGTTTGCCCAGATCAAACTTACGCATCAGAATGCCGCTGATCATAATGGGCAGGAACAGGCCAATGTTCATTAAGGAAAACATTTGACCGATAAAGCCCGGATCTTTGTTAAATGCAGTAGCCACCGGCCCGATAACAATGCCCAGAGTGGAAACCAGTCCACCGGTAAAGAAATAGCTGAGCCATGAGATCACATTAATCCGACGGCGGTTATAAACAGTTTCCATAAACTGATTTCCTAAAAAGAGAAAATAAAAAAGCGGCGGAAAGCTTATCCAGAGATGCTTTTATCCGTAGTTAAGACGTTTATTATTGCTGTTCTTTGGTCATTTGTCCCGCAGGTATATTCAATTGCAGCATTTGTTTTTCCTAAACAATCTAAGCAATTAGCGACTTTTTGATGGTGCGACATTTCCGCTTTACATACTGTTGCGGGCTAAATATAGTCAAAAACAGCTCAACATTTTCCTATACATAAATACAACATCGAAAGGTGCAGCGCTAATGAGTTTTTCTACTGATAATTCAGCGGCTTCCGTTTCGGACAAGAAGCGGCCGGTTATTGCGATCCACGGTGGTGCAGGGGCGATTACCCGCGCGGCAATGAGCGCTGAAAAAGAACGACTTTATTTAGCCGAACTGGAGAGAATAGTCACCTGCGGACAGGCTATTCTGGCCTCCGGCGGCAGTGCACTGGATGCGGTCACCGAGGCGGTGCGTCTGCTCGAAGAGTGTCCGTTATTTAATGCGGGAAAAGGGGCTGTTTTTACCCATCAGGGCACGCATGAGTTAGACGCCTGCATTATGGATGGCCGGACGCTCGATGCCGGAGCCATCAGTGGCGTGAATCATATCCGTAACCCGATCCTGACCGCCCGCAAAATTTTGGAAGTCAGCCCCCATGTGATGTTCACCGGGGCGGGCGCGGAAGCCTTTGCCCGCGAGCACGGCCAGGAAATGGTCGGGGCGGACTATTTTTTCACCCAGGAACGTTACGATCAGTTGCAGCGGGCCATCGCCGCTGATCAGGGTGTCATGCTCGATCACGACGGCGCTTCGCTTAACGACCCTGACCCGCTGGATCCTGAACATAAATTCGGTACCGTCGGTGCGGTGGCGATGGATGCGCTGGGCAATCTGGCGGCAGCCACATCCACTGGCGGTATGACCAACAAACAGGCCGGACGCGTCGGCGATTCGCCGATTATTGGCGCAGGTTGTTACGCCAGCAATAATACGGTGGCGATTTCCAGCACCGGTACCGGCGAAGTGTTTATGCGTACGGTGGCGGCCTATGATGTGGCCGCGCTTATCGAATACGCCGGCCTTTCACTGGAAGAGGCCACACATAAAGTTGTGCAGGAAAAACTGCTGCCCCTGGAGGGAAGCGGCGGGATGATTGCGGTGGATAAATTTGGCAATGTGGTGCTGCCTTTCAACAGCGAAGGCATGTACCGTGGATTCGCCCGTGTGGGCGATGCGCCCGTCGTCAGCATTTACCGTTCATGAACAGCCCGATGAACGGTCCTCTTATTCTGCCGCCCGAACACGTGCTTGCCGTCAGCCAGCTTAGCGTGCAGTTTGCCCATGAAAGGCAGGTCATTCAGGCGGTCAGTCATCTCAGTTTTCAGGTAAAACGCGGTGAAACGCTGGCGATTGTTGGCGAATCGGGTTCCGGAAAATCAGTGACTTCACTGGCGCTGATGCGGCTGGTGGAACAGGGCGGCGGGAAGATTTCACAAGGTGAAATGCAGTTGCGCCGCCGTAACGGTGAGATAGTCGATCTGATGAACGCCACGCAGCCCGCCATGCGTAACCTGCGCGGCGCGGATATGGCGATGATTTTTCAGGAGCCGATGACGTCGCTCAATCCGGTCTTCCCGGTGGGGGAGCAAATCGCCGAATCGATCCGCTTGCACCAAAATAAAGATCACCGGGCAGCCCGTGCGGAAGCATTACGGATGCTGGATC
The DNA here is from genome assembly GCF_003263525.1 of Rahnella sp. NRRL B-41462. Taxonomy (NCBI): domain Bacteria; kingdom Pseudomonadati; phylum Pseudomonadota; class Gammaproteobacteria; order Enterobacterales; family Yersiniaceae; genus Rahnella; species Rahnella sp. NRRL B-41462. The sequence goes on from NZ_JYDF01000093.1 coordinate 14,847, forward strand.
TGGTGCGGATTCCCGAAGCCAGAAATATTCTCGACAGTTACCCGCATCAGCTTTCCGGCGGTATGCGCCAGCGGGTGATGATTGCGGTGGCACTCTCCTGTAAACCTGCGTTGCTGATTGCCGACGAACCGACCACGGCGCTGGATGTCACCATTCAGGCGCAAATTCTGCAACTGATCCGGGTGCTGCAAAAAGAGATGCAGATGGGGGTGATTTTTATCACGGCGATGACATGGGGTGGTGGCGTGAAATTGCTGATCGTGTGCTGGTGATGCATCAGGGCAACAGTGTGGAAACGGGGGAAGTGAACGCGATATTCCGTTCTCCGCAGGCGCCTTATACCCAGACGTTGCTGGCGGCGGTGCCAAAACTCGGCTCGATGGCGGGTAAACCGCTGCCCGCACGCTTCCCGGCACCCACACAACAGGAAAGCGATCCGGAACTGATTCAAAACACCCTG
>NZ_JYDF01000094.1:0-24712 GCF_003263525.1 Rahnella sp. NRRL B-41462
AGAAACCCCAAACCCAACTCGCTGCCATATGGCGGCTATCCCGGCTCCGCCAAGGTGTCCTGATGCTTGAATCTGAATGCCTGGGCTATGCCGCTTCATCCAGCGATGAGGTATGCGGGCTGATAATCGACGGGGCGCGGCTGTGGCGCTGCCGCAATGTGCATCCAGTTCCGACGCGCAACTTCCGGATTGCCGACAGGGACTGGCTTGAAGCAGAAGCGGCGGGAGAAATCACCGCCGTTTTTCATTCTCACCCTGAGCCAAAACTTGTTCTGTCCGGCGCTGACCGTACCGCGCAGCTGGCAACCGGGATTGACTGGTGGCTGTCCAGCACCGGAACGTTGCGTAAATTTCGTCCGGTTCCGCATTTACTTGGACGCCGGTTCGTCCATGGCGAGACGGACTGCTACACGCTGTTTCGCGATGCCTATCACCTCAGCGGTATCGACTTACCCGACTTCGAACGAACCAGCGGTTGGTGGTTGCGCGGTGAAAATCTCTACCTGAAAAACATCGCGGCCAACGGTTTCCATGAGGTTGGCTTCGACTCCATTCAGCCAGGCGACGTGATCATCCGGCGCGCTTTCCCTGAGAGTGACCCATGCCACGCAATGGTCTGGCTGGGCGACAACACCATTCTGCACCATGAAGTACACGGCAGGCTCAGCCGCCGCGAACCGCTGCGCCAGATTCACGTCCCTCTCATTCACTCCATCTGGAGACACGAACAATGCTCACTTTTGGATTTGCGGGGAATTTACGACGACATTTCCGCCAGATCACAATGAACGTCGACACGCCGGCGCAAGGACTTCGCCTACTGCTGGCACAGTGTCCAGCATTCAAACGCGATTTCTACAACACTCGGATCCGCATGCGCATCGACGGCAGCGACGTCTGCGGTGACAACCTCGAGTTTCACATGAATCGCCACGTTAAAGACGGTTCGCGCGTGCTGATTGTGCCAGTTGTTGAGGGTTCAATCACGGCTGTGGCCGCAACGTGGATTATGGTCGCAATAACCGTCGCATCGGTGGCTTATTCGCTATACATGACCTCGCATATGAAGACGAGCACGTCTGCTGATCAGGACTCAAATTCCATCACAAATAACTCATTTACCAGCGCGGAAAACCGCATTGGGCAGGGGAGACCGGTGCCTCTGCTACTCGGTGAAATGGTGGTGGGTTCCAACGTTATCAGTCTTGGTATTGATACCACGAACAATCAGGACTGGGATATTTCAATCAGTTAAGGTGACAACATGAGCTCAGGCGGCGGCGGTGGCAGCACCCCGAAATTAATCGACGATAATCTAAAATCAAAACAATACCTCCGCGTTCTCGATCTCCTTTGTGAAGGCCCAATTTACGGACCGGTTGATCAAGCCCACCTTTCATCATTCCTGTTAAACAAAACGCCTGTTACCGATGCATCAGGCAACGCCAGTATTAATGGCGTCAGTGTAGCGTGGCGCCCGGGAACGGCAACACAAACGCCAATCAACGGCTTCAATGCAATTGAGGCGACCACCATTGTTAACACCGATGTGACGCAGGCAACTCCTCTGGTGCGAACTGTCACTGACACGGATGTCGACCGCGTTCGAATGAATATCGGCGTGACGAGCCTTGTTGAGCAGGACACCAAAGGAAACCAGCATGAAACGTCCGTGACAATGGTCATTGAAACACGTGTTGGTAATAATGCTTGGCAGAACCAGAAGACGGTAACAATCAGCGGCAAACAGTCTGGAGAGTATCTTGAGGCTCACCTTTTTGATGCGCCAGATACAAAGCCATTCGATATCCGCTTGCGCCGGGTGACAGCCGACAGCAGCAGCGACTTACTGAACAACGGCACAGTCTGGAATAGTTTCACAGAAATCACCGACGACAACCTTTCTTACCCATATGCGGCTGTTGTCGGTTGTGTGGTGGACCGCGATCAGTACACCGATACGCCAACGCGCACTTATCACCTGCGCGGCCTGATTGTCGACGTTCCAGATAACTACGATCCTATTGCTCGTACCTATACCGGCATCTGGACGGGTGGTTTTAAATCAGCATGGACTAATAACCCTGCGTGGATATTCCGCGCCCTGGTGAAAAATACCCGTTATGGGCTGGCGCGTCGCGCTGGTTACGTCGATGTGGATGACGGCAGCCTGTATGTGCTTTCACAATTCTGCGATCAACTTATCGATGATGGTTACGGTGGCAAAGAGCCTCGCTTCACTCTCAACGCTTACATAACCGAACAGAAGAGTGCCCGCGACCTGCTGGATGACATTGCGGGTATGTTCCGCGGTATTGCACTGTGGGATGGCTTGCGATTTTCAGTAATGTTGGATAACCCACAAGACCCGGTGGCTTCGATCACTAACGCAAACGTGGTCGATGGACTTTTCACTTACAGTTCAATGAAGCGCTCAGATCGCTTTAACGCTGTAATCGTTTCGTGGACTGATCCGAATAATGGCTGGTCACAGGTTAAAGAGTATGTTTCTGATGATGAGATGATTGACCGTTTCGATTATAACGAAACTACTCTTGAGGCCTTCGGCTGTACCTCGCGTGGTCAGGCATTTCGCACGGGTAAGTGGTTGCTTGAGACTGCAAAACGGGAAACCCAAAAAACCACATTCAAGATGGCTCGCGAGGCTATTCGTTTTATGCCGGGCGATATCGTCGAGGTGATGGATAACAACTATGCCGCAACCCGCCTTGGCGGTCGCATCATCTCTCATTCTGGCGCGATTATTACCGTAGATGCAGATGTTTCAGAACTGGTCAGCGGCGGTGATTCAATGTCCCTGATGGGGGCTGATGGAAAATTCTTTAAATATGAAATCGCCAGTGTAACCGGACGACTGATCACTCTCAAAAGTGCCCCAGCATGGGTGCGGGACGGTACTGTTTTTGTCATAACTACCGGGGAGGTGGTGCCGCGTCTGTTTCGCATCATGGGTATCTCAGAGGACGATAACAATTCGGTTTACAGCATTTCCGCAACGCTACATGATCCTAATAAGCAGGCCATTGTAGATGATGGAGCGGTATTTGATGTTCCGAACGATACGATGAATGGCTATCGTGTCCCGAACATCGAAAACCTGCGGATCATCAATACCAATACGGAAACCGTTCAGGTAACGGCAACATGGGAAACGGCTACCCTCACCAAAAAAATCGTGTTCGAATTGTACGTGTACAGCACTGACGGCAAGGTCGTAGCGCAGTACGAAACCGATCAGTTCCGCTATGAGTTCTACGGTCTGGGCGCTGGCAGCTACACGCTTGGCGCGCGCGGTCGCAACGAAAACGGCATGAAGGGTGCTGAGACTCAGGTTAGCTTGGTCATCGGTGCTCCGGGAGTACCATCTTCAGTGCAGTGGACACCGGGTATCTTCTCGGCGGATATCGTACCTGTGATGAGCGTTACTGCAACGACTGATACATCATTCGAGTTTTGGTACACAGGCGAGGTACCGGCCAGCAGCAACGGTGCAGTTGAAACTGAGGCTCAATTCCTCGGACGCGCATCGCAGTGGACGTTGCATGGCCTGAAGGCTGACACGACCTATTACATGTACGTTCGCACCAAGAATGCATTCGGCGTGTCCGCTTTCGTGGAGGCATCAGGCAAAGCATCGTCAGACATCCCCGGCATGCTGGATTACATCGATGAGGCGATCCGCAATTCCGAAGAGTTCAAAAACCTCACTTCGGAAATCGAAAGCGTTGAGGCCGAAGTAACCAATCTGAACACAGCTGTTGATCAGGCCAAACAGGACATTACGGATGTGCGGGCTGATCTCGACAAAAATACTGATGATGTTGCAGGGGCCAATGCGGCGATCACCGCAGAGCAACAGGCTCGAGTCGAAGGTGACAATGCACTGAGCGAGATTATCACTGATGTTAAAGCGACGACTGATAGCAACACTGGCAGGCTGACAAACGTAGAGAAGGCCGTCACTGACAACCAGAGCGCTACGGTACAGCGCCTTGATAGTCTTGATGCATCTACTGCCAGCAATGCAGTAAGCATCACTTCAGAGCAAAAGGCGCGCGCCGATGCTGATACGGCTCTCGGCCTGCGAGTCGATGCCGTTAAGGCAACAACTGACGGAAATACTGCATCTATCGGTACTTTGCAGACGGCGCAGACCACCACCGACCAGGCACTGGCCAACTTGACGCAAAGCACAGAGGCTTATTTTGATAGTTCGGCAATCGCGGATATCGAGAATAGTCTCGCGAACGACAGAAATGCTCAGTCTCAGCGCGCGGCAACGGGTAAATCGCTGGCGCGTATCACCACCACTGAAAAGGCGCAGGCTGATGCCAATGGAGCGTTTGCGGAATTCCAGCAGACAGTGCAGGTTCAATTCGATGATACCAGTGCAGCTGTACAGCAGACCGCTTCGGTTGTGGCAACATTAGACGGTAAGTTGTCTGCACAGTGGGGCGTTAAAGTTCAGACTGAGGTTAACGGTGTTGTGCGCATTGCCGGTATCCAGCTGGGCATTGATGGAGCTGGCGGGGCTTCAAACTTCCTTATATCGGCTGACACCTTCGCGGTTTATAACCCGACATCTGGCGGTCAGGAGTTGGTGTTTGCATCAATGAATGGACAGATGTTTATTCGCAGCGCGTTTATCCAGAATGCCTCCATCGGAAGAGGCAAGATAACAGATACACTTCAGTCAGATAACTACATACAAGGCCAGTCAGGTCTGCTCATCAATTTCAAGACCGGCCAGATTGAAAACTATGGCACGGGGAGCGGCGGCAAGATGAAAACCACCAACACAACGATCAGCGTTGCTGATGGCAATGGTGTGCTGCGCGTGCAGATCGGGGAACTGACGGGGGTATTCTGATTGGCGAACTTTGGTATTCAAACGTGGAGTGCTTCGGGAACCCCCAATAACACGGGGCTGGTCAGGATCCTGATACTGGGCTCTATTTATCTTTCAAAAGACCAGGTGTCAGGGGCATGGTCGTATGCTGTGCCCTCTGGTTATAAGGTGGCCGTGATGCAGTCTCCGGTCATGGGGGCTGCGCTTTCATCGGCCCGGCGAAAAATCACCACGACGACGACCGGCGTGTCCCTTTCAAACGCCGGATCCGATTATTCAACCGGGACGTTCACGGCGGCAGAAGGTTGGCTGATCGTCTACTTAGTGAAGCAATAACATGGCTAATTATGGGGCAATGTTGGTCGATGAGTTCGGGATACCGTTCTCTACGCCAGATACGACGCCGATGAGTCTGGTTTCAAAGAATGTGCACAACTTTGGCGGAAGCGGCGGCGTGATTAACTTAGCCGTATCTGTTTCCAGCCCCTTTGTTGTTGCCTTCAAATCTGACGTAGCCGGCGTATATGGACGGCTGGATAATAACGGTGGGGCATACACGCTTACGGTAGGAACATTGGCCGGTGGAGATGTTGGGAATGTTACCGTCTATATATTTGGCATCGTCATCCCTCAGCCGAAGCCAGCGTGGGGAATAGCGATCAATAACGCGCAGGGCCAGTGCATACTGACCAATGAAACCAAAGTGATGAATCCGCCCGTTGCAGTTGGGACGCCGGGTAACCCTGCTGATCTTGGATATAACATTGATACTATGCTCACCGGTAACTACGCGGTAATGCCGCAGATGACGGGGCTCATGGTCGGCGTCATTCATTCTGGAGGAGCAACCAGACCCTTTCAGTCGCCGATCCAGACGTATGCTTATTTCAACGGAGCAACCACCCGCGTTTCGTCTTCTCAAACAACCAGCCCGGGCGGTGATCAACTTGAAAATGTGGGGTATGCGAATTCTAACGATCTGATATACGTGATAGACGTATCTTCTTATTAATCAATAAATTGAATTCAACGATCGTTTTGAACGATCAATTTCACATAATTGATCTGTTTAACCAATTATCCCTCTCCAAACATCGTTGTTATCGTCCCGATATCCAGTATCGAAGGGACATAAAAATGACAAAGATTTTATTGATGATTGCATTGGCGGGAGTGCTTACGGGATGTTCAGGCGTGCTTGAGAAGCAGCAACCCGTTTGTAGCGGTACCGCGCTCATCGGTGGACAGGAAACGTCCGTGCAAATTTATGGCGTCCGTAAGGTAGCCAGTCAGACCCAATATAAAGCCGGAGACCCTTTTGGCTGGCGCTGGGTCAGCAGATCAAACTTCACATCGACAACGTGTGAAAAATAAATTACCCAACCCGCTTCGGCGGGTTTTTTATTATCTGGAGTAACGTAAAAATGGCTTGGTATAAAACAGGCACGGTTGCAGTAGCGGCAACAAAGGTTACCGGCACCGGTACAAACTTTTTGGATGCCAAGTTCGGCATCGGACCGGGGCAAGCCTTTCTGCTTCCGGCATCAGGTACCGTTAAAATCTATGAGATTGCCAGCGTCGAGGATGCCACCCACCTGACGCTAACTACATCTGCCGGAACAGTGGCCGCTGGCGCTGCTTATGCAGTGATGAGCTTTTATACGGACTCCGTGCCTGACTTTTCCAAGCGCCTGGCAGCTCAGCTGGGTTACTACCAGTCCCAGATGGATGGCTGGCAGCAGATCATGACCGGTACTGGCACAATCGCCATTGTCGCGCCGGATAATACCGTTGTGAACATTTCCAGCTTCTCTAAGCTGACATCAGATATAGCGAAAGCGTATGCAGATGGTGGGAATTTAGGGTCGACAATTTTCCCCAATAATCTCGGGAATACCGCAGATTTTAATATTTATTATCAGACGGCCAATGCTAACGCGATAATTGCGAACGGCTATCCAATAGGGAAAGCTGGCACATTATTTGTGACCAAATCAGCGTATGGTTGCCAGCAGATGTATATCACTTTTCAGGGTGAGGCCTTTGTTCGTGGACTCACGGGTAATTTCAATTCGGCTGCACCGAACTGGTCCGACTGGTGGCCCATTTTCACAGGCAAGAGCATCATTCCTGTGGCAAATGGCGGTACCGGCGCAGCTACTGTCGCTGCGGCTCCCTTCGCGCCCAAAGCATCACCAGCATTTTCCGGGAATGGGTCCATATCAGGAAATTTCACAGTCGGAGCACAAGTTTCAGCAGGTCCTGCGGGGTTTTATACTCAAGGACTAAACAACCCCGCTATACAGGGGGCATATATGGGGTGGAACGGTACGGGCATTGTTGGTGGCGCTGACTTTGTATGTAACCGTGGTCAGGGGAGTGGTGGTTTCCGCTTCCGTGTCGTGAATAGTAACAACACCGCCGTAATCACTGACTTCACAATGTTAGACAATGGGCAAGGCACTTCGTCCGCAGGATGGACCGCAGTGTCTGATATTGATGTAAAAATGCATGTCGAGGAGATAGACCCCGAGGAAGCTTTAACCGCGTTGACCTCATGGAGAACTTGTTCATGGGATTATTGCTCAGTGCCGAGTGAATATGACGAAGCCGGAAAAGTAATTTCGGTAACAAAGGGCGCTAAAGGTTTTGGTTTCATTGCGCAGGATGTCCAAAAAGATTGTCCTGATGCAGTCACATTGACTCAAAACCCACAGCTTTATATCGACGAGGAAGGTGAGCTCTTCGCGAAAGAGGACACGCTATCGCTCAACACACTTGGGGTATCAGCCGCATATTCTGGTGCCGCTATTAAAGCATTAAAGAAACGCAATGAAGACCAGGCAGAACTTATCTCAGCATTGCTGAAGCGTTTGGACACAGTCGAAACAAAACTCGGGATCAATGGCGAACCGGCCTCATAACTTTCTTTCCTTGTCGATCAGCGGCATAAAACATCCACCCGTTTCCTTACTTCGCAATCAAAAAACTTTATGCTTACACTGTATGTGTAAACAGTATTTTGTGGTGGTTACTATGGGCGGGAAGGATCCGAATTTTGATGTCGTGTATCTTGACGAGACGAGAGACTGGATAGAACCAGGCACATACGTTTTCTTCCAGCGCCTGAAAGAGCACGGTGGCGGTTACTGGTTAGGACAGGTTTACGACGGCTGGTTCGGGTTTGTGATCGAGGATCCGGTATCTCTCAGGTATGGCATGGAGGTGTTGCAGGCAATCGCGGGGCAACAGAAAGAAATCGAGCGGTTCGATGACAGCCTGGATAACTTCATGCTGAAGAGTGAGTGAAAAGTGAATGGGGCATGGATGGGGCAAAAAATTAACGCGAACTTACATTCTCTATCCTGCTTAGAATGTCTGCTCGCGTTAGTCGTCTGTGTTGTACCTGCTCTAACATGTTCTTCTATGTATTCAAAAGGTTAAGCCTCATATGATGAACATGTCGGTGTAGGGGAGAATCTGGCGGATAAAGCGGGTGCAGGGGGTGAGCAAAAAGTTTGCCCTGTTATCACCTCCATTGAACACAATGAAAATATTATTTTCTAACTGATTAATTTGTATTAATAACTGCTAATTATTTCTTCTTCCTATTTCACTTAATAAATAACATCAGAAACACATCCGTGTTTTACGCTTAAGGCGTACTTTTACCGTTGTTATTCGCATGAAAGCTTTTAATTAGCTTGTTAATCATCATGCGAGTTATTTCACCCGAATTTTTACAATCTGACACCATTGTTTTTAATTTGTATTGAGTTTGGTGTTCGGATATTTATTGTCCGGTAATTCTTATGAAGCCTGTAGATCCATGCGCAGGCAGGGGGAAATGATTAATAATCATTATCAGCATCCTTCGCGGCTGACCGGAGTATCAGCCAGATCAACAACCCGATGACCGCCAGAACGATGAGTACAATAAAAAGAATTTTCATCAGTACACCATGCTTAAATTTTCCGCCATGCTCTCTCAGATTGACATAAACTGACAATCTATTTCGGCGTGAAGTAAGCGTAATTATTGCTTCAAAACGTTACGTTATAAAAAGTTTAATTTAAGAGATGAAAAAGACAATGAAATTAACCCCGCCATGATTGAAAATGACCGGACGGGATGCCGCCCGGCGGGGTTGTGAATCACTCAATAATCGTTTCGGATATCATCTATTGATGAGCTGATAAAGAACCATGCCGCAATACCTGTGACCATCGCAATACTTAACATTATGTTCATGGCTCCAGTCCTTCACGTCAGTAGGGTGAGTTGCATCTTTACGGAGCATCTGATCGAATTGTTACAGGAAGTCAGTTATGGGGGAATTTTGGCCACTTTATTTACTTTCCTCCTGTTACTATTATCGACCTTAACGGGCAGTAACTTGAGGTTGCAGAGGGAATAAATCAGCGTTGTGAATGGGATAACCGGCGAGTTGTAACGGAGAACTGTAAGTTTCAGAAAAAATGTTACCGGTGTCACAAAATTGTCCTTTGCATGGGCAGGTTTATTTGCCAGAATCGCAAAAAAAAACGCTTCACCTGCATAAAGCACCTGCACAAAATGATAATCCGTCCCCCTCGTCACTGGTTCTTGCGTTTGTTCGCCTGGCATGGTTCTGTCCTGCCCAGTATTCTGTTCCGTCTGAGTCTCAATTTACTGATGTCACTTGCCGCCATTCTCACTCTTCCCTGGTATGAGACCCTTGGCGTGAAACTCACACTCGCGCCTTTCAGCCTGCTCGGTGTCTCTATTGCGATCTTCCTCGGCTTTCGTAACAGCGTCGCGTACGCACGTTATATTGAGGCGCGGCAATTATGGGGTGGTTTGCTGATTGCCTGCCGGACATTACAAAGTCAGGTGATGGCTGTGTGTCCGGGAGAGGCGCAGCGCGTGACTGCGTTGCTGCTGGCGTTCTGTTTCAGCCTCAAGCACCAGTTGCGTCACAGCGATCCGCGTCCGGATCTTCAGCGTTTGCTGGGTGACGATGCGGAAGATATTCTGTCGCGCCGTGCGCCGACAAATATGGTTCAGCTGCGGTTGTCACAATGGCTGGCTGAACGACGCCGCAGCGGTGAACTGTCGGATATTGTCTATACCCATATGGATTCCACGCTGTTACAGCTTTCACAAGTGGTCGGTGGGTGTGAACGCATCGTTAGCATGCCGATTCCGTTTGCGTACGGTCTGTTGCTGCACAGGACGGTATATCTGTTCTGTAGTTTGTTGCCGTTTGCACTGGTGGTGGATTTGCACTACATGACGTTGCTGGTGTCAGGTTTTATTTCTTATAGTTTTTTGTCGCTTGATACGCTGGCGGAAGAGCTGGAAATGCCTTTTGGTCTGGCCAATAACCACCTGCCTCTGGATGCCATGTGCACCAACGTAGAGATTAACCTGCGTGAGATGAACAACCAGACGCAACTGCCGGATACCCCGATGCCGGATCCGCGCTTCCGTCTGACGTAGAGGTGATCGTGCGCACAAATTGGCTAATTATTAATCAGTGCAATGGCAAAATTCTTAATGTTCATGAAGCTGTCATAATTTAGAAACAAAAGTGAAATAGGATGTAGGAGCTAAAACAATCCCTTCCGATATCACGAGGTCGTTATGTCAGTTATTCAGGCCAAATCATTGCACGAAGCTGAAGATCTGCTTAATTCCGGTATGGTGAAAAAAGTCGAGCTGGCTTTTAATATTAACAGTGATGAGTTTTTCAAACTTGCGCTGGAATGTGGTGACCGTGGTGCGAAAATTACCAAGGGTAAAAATTTCTTTATCATCACACTTAAAAAATGGGTTATTCCGTCGAATGACCAGACTGCAACAAAAAGCAACGTTCTGATGTAATTGCTTTTTGCATCTCCATAACCCTGTCATAAGACAGCGTTATGGAGGTATTTATTGCCGCTTCTGCCGTTTCCCGTGCGTTACCTCATCGCTTTCATCATATAAACACTCAGCGGATCCGGGGACAACGCATAGTCGCCAAACGCTTCTGTCCGGCAATAACCCAGTTTTTCATACAGCGTGATGGCTTTTTCCTGAAACACACCCGTTTCCAGAAACAGGTCTTTGTACCCCAACGCTTTCAGTTTCTTTTCCATTGCGGCAATCAGTAATGAGGCAATGCTCTGACCGCGATACAGCGGGCTCACGTAAACACGTTTCATTTCCGCGAGGCCGTGTTTTGTGATAAACAGACAGGCGCAACCGGCCCAGTCATCATCAACCCTCGCCATAAAACACGTGATCTCACCTTCATCAAGTTCAGTGATGTTAATTCCCTGAAACGATTCCGGTGGATAGAGCGGATATTGATAGGCATCCAGCTCAGCAATCAGTCGTGTCAGATGCGGATGAGTCGCATCGGTTTCAAAAATCTGGGCACTCACAGCGCAGGCTCTCAATGTAACAAAGTGGATTTATATTTTTAACTTAAATCCCCCCGAAAACAAGGGACTGGCAGGCAGAAGTGTGGCGGAAAACCGCCTTTGCGTAAGAAGAGTGTAAAATTTAATTATGTTCCTGATACGTCTGTCAGAGTTATCCGATTTTAAGTGCCTCCGCTTCATTTTATACATGTTCTTTATTTCTTTTATGTAACATTCATCCCGAGTGATTAATGTATGCGATGAAATAACCTGGAGTGATTAATGATTTGCGTGTTATCGCGCTGGGGGAAAGGAAGTATATTATAAGAGGTTGATTGAAAGGATAAAATTATGGCTGTCTATCCTGTTGGCGTTTTTGTCACGCTTACTTTTACACCAGGTTTATTTGAAATTGTCGCTGTTCTGGATGAGGTTAAACCAGTGCAATATCAGGTCATTAACGTTGAAACGGGCAATGTGATCAGGGTGAATGAACACTTTATCCGCGGCATCGTGAAGCCTTAGTGATTTGTATTAAATGACGATGAACTCAGGAGGCCGGGCAATACTGTTTGCCCGGCCTTTCGTTTTTAGTCCGGCATCAGGTTGTTAAAATCCTCTTCATACAGGCTGCGGCATTCTTCCATAAACTCCGGGTATCCCAGTTCTGAGGTCTGAACTTCACGGCCAAGTCGCTTTTCCAAATCTTCGTGAAACCACTCAAATTCGCCATGCAGGATGCCGGTAAATCCGGTCAGTATGATGCATTGCTGTGGCGTCAGTTTTTTCACAGGGGTTCCTCATGATTTTCGGGGGGCAAAAGACGGTTACGCCAGCTCTTGCGGGATATAAATGTTGAAAGAGAGAAGTGCTTCACGCCGGTATCCGGCAGGACGCGGCAATATATTCTATCCTCTAATTAATTCCACTGGAAAACAAGGAGTCACATATGGATCAGGATCTGTTTGAACAGGCACCGCTGCCGCTGCTTACCCGGTTTGAGATCGGTGACAGGGTCAAGTTGCTGACGTTTCCGGTAGGCGTACATCCGGCCAGCTATCAGCTTGATGTGGCGATCACCAGAATTCATGATGGTGAATTTGAAGGTGAAATTGTGCGCATTGCGCCACTTGGCCGTCTGGGGCATCACGAGGCGCATTTTACGGTGGGCGGGCATGTTGAATTTTTCGCCCGCAACATTCAGGGGATGGCGGCCTGAAAGTCAGGTGGCTCCTGAAAACAAAACCCCGCGTTAATGGCGGGGTTTATGGCTTTCAAAAAACAATTTTTACATCAGGGGTTTCACGTGCTTGGTGAGCGCCTGGGTGGTTAATTCGTCGGCTTTAATTTTCGAACAATTTCCACAATAGCCCACAAGATACCAGTTCCCGTCTGCGCCTTTTTCCGGATTAACTTTGTAGCGTTCGTTACGTTTACCGTAAAACTCGCGTTCCGCGTTCTGTGCTGCGTCTTCCCAAAAGCACAACGAAAACTGATGTTGTTTATCAACATGCCGTTGTCCGTTGCGGCTTCCGCCAACCAGTAAATAATGATATTCAGACATGCATCCTCCTTTTCCCAATACGGGCAATTATCCTGACAACAAGTGTAAAACTCGTTTCACCTGGAAAAGCTCATCCGAAAGACTGCAAAAACTTCAAAGGGCGTGCTGAAGACAACCCGTCGCACAATTCTTATTCCTCTAAAATTATAGAGCACGATCTTACTTGGGGATGGGAAAGCGGGAAAAATGTGACCATTATCACTTTTTATTTTTTACCGAGTGTGATGCGCCTCTTACAACAAATTCAGCTGTTGTGCGTTGTCCGGTGTGTCTGAGATTTTTTTGTTAGATTTTCGTTCTTTAGCGACCGGAGCAGGGCGCTGCATTTCCTGATGAAGCCAGTGCAAAATCACCGTCACGGCATAGTGCTGCTGTGCGGGTGTCATAGCCGTATGTGCGGGGATGTGATGCCACTTTTCCAGACAGCCGCGACAGCAGGTGGCCGTTGCGTGCTGGGCAATGAATACCGGGTGACCGCGCATCGGCGTCTGTTTTCCATCCTGCTCTGGCTCTGCCGGGGCAAGGCGCTTAGCAATGAAATCCGCCGCGTGCTGGCTGACCGTCTCCGGCCCTTTATCCTGGCAATACCGGTACTCTTTGGCACCGAGATGGAAACGCTGACGGAAAGGTGAAGCGGCCAGGCGCTTAAAAACATGATCGATGGAAAACATAATCTGGATGTCCGGGTCAATTCTAGGCGCAGAAATAGCGGCGTTAATCACATCATCAGTCGCCATCAGCGGCTGCCAGACCATGTTAGTCTGGCCTGACTATTCCACTCCCGCAGGAACCTGCAATGGCAGAAAAACATGTTATAGATTTGGTCATGTCGGTCAACAAGCAAGCTGAAGAAACTGCCATGCAACAGATGATGCTGCGAAACTTTATCATTGTGATGTGTCGCAGTATGACCGACGAACAAAAGAATCAGGTGAGATGGCAGATGCGCCAGATCCACCAGGTGTCGGATGCTGAACACCGCAACGGCGATACCGACATGCTGGAAAAAACACGGCGGGATGTTGAAATTATGCTGGAGCTGATCAATTAGGTTTCATCTGATGCCCGTTTCATTTCTCATGCGCTATCGTTAACACAATGATAACCAAAGGGAGAGTAAGATGGGATTCTGGAGAGTATTGATCACAATTCTTGTGCCGCCATTGGGCGTATTGATTGGCAACGGTTTCGGCGGTGCGTTTCTGCTGAACATTATCCTGACACTTTGCGGTTACCTGCCGGGTCTAATCCACGGATTTTGGGTGCAGACTCGCAAATAACACTTTGTCTCGCAAATAACACATTGTCTTGCAGTAACACATTGTCTCACAATAACACTGTCTTGCAGTTATCTGATCCCGGTCAGCAGGCCGGGTTCAGGATATTAAGAGGACATTCAGTGCAGGCAAACTCAAAACAGAGAGAAGAGAAGGACGACCGGCAGACTCATCGGCCAGGTAAATCCGATAATGCCGGAAGTTAACAGTCTTATTTTTATCGTATCGCGGCTCACCAGCAAAGTGAACAGCACCGCAATGCCCAATCCGCCCCAGTAAATTGTTTTAATCACTTCCCACCAAACGTGCACAACTCACTCCTGCCCATGAATAAAATAACGGCGTGTATGATATTCCGTTAACATCTGGTAATCAAATATTGTGTGATGTTACTCAAGGTTTTGTATTGTGTCTGTTTGGCGCGAGTTGTTATATGTTGTCGATTGTGAGCAGCGCAGGGGTAGAAAGGGGGCGTAAATGACCACGGATGGCGGTAGGGGCGAATCCAAAACGTTTCCGGAAACGCTCGGCAAAACGCGAGCCGCTTTCATAACCTACCTGATGTGCAATATGTGAAATGGCCAGATCGGTGCATTGCAACAACCGCAGTGCGTGGGTCATGCGTACATCGATCATCAGATTTCGCAGCACACAATTTTCGCCCGCAAGACGTCTGCGCAACATCACTTCATTCATCATCAGCTTTTCTGCCACTTCAGCGGCGGTAAATGATTTATGCAGATTATTGACTAATAATTCACGTACGTTATCTGTCACGCTTTCACTGTGCTGTACGGAATACCGCACACCCAGTTGCGACAGCCAGAGTAACTGTTCAAGCATGCGGTGGCGGGTTATCGGTGCGGGCAGACCATGGTGCCAGAGAATGGCTGAGTGAGTGTCGGTAAAACTTTGTTTGAACGCACCGGGGATGTGCGGAATGACTTGCAGGGTATTAACAGCAAGAAGTGGCGGGCTGAAGCCGGTTGCGTGCAGGCCTGCATCACTGAGTAACTGATGATCCCATGCCATGATGGCGCAGCTGAAAGGGCCATTTCCGGATAAATGGTGAGTCATGCTCAACGTTTGTCCACTGTTAAGCACCAGCATTTCGCCAGCCTGCAGTGTGACTTGCTGTGCCTGATCCGTAATTGAGAGGCTTCCGTTCTGAATGAGAACCAATTGTGGCTTATCAATATAAACATCATGAATAAAAAGTTCACTATGCTGAATAAGCAGAGAAATGGTTCCTATCCCTGGAGTCACTTTTATTTTACGAACCATGATGATGATGCCCGAAAATGACGACGGCAACCTGTAGTGTGCTGCCTGATAAATAATTCCCGCTTTGCTAATACAAACAGGCTGCCGGTTAATATGTGTAAGTTATGGGAGCAGACAGAGAGAACTAGCCCTGGCAGCCAGGCGCTCTCTGCCTCTGAAACCTTATTTTTGCACAAGAAATATTGGAAAGAAAACAAACAAATATTTAATAATTATTGGCGATCGCCGAAGGCAATCGAACGGAGGTCAATTTTTCCGTAAGTCGTATTCACTTGTTGTTGTCGGGACGACTGACCAATCAGCTCGGTGAGTTTATTCATCCGGGCTTGTAACAATGTTTTAATCGTATTTTCGTTATCAAGAATAATGCGCAAATAGCGGCGGACATCATTCTGAATCATTACCGATGTCTGTTCTGACATCGGTAACCGGGTCGTGGCTTCGACTGCTTTGACGTAACTGACTTCGAGCTCAACCAGCTCATCCCATTTCTCTTCTCTCGCCAGCCGCAACATCTGCTCGCTTAAAGACAGGATCAGTTGATATTCATTAACCAGATACTGATGTTGATCCATTATATTGGTCCTGCGACGGGTGGTAGTTTGGGCCGATTTGCCGCCAGGCATCGGCGATATTTTCAAGCAAGGTCAGCACCTCAGCGATGGCCTCTTGATCGTTGTGTAAATTTGCATGCAATAAACGACGGACCATATAGGAATAAAGCGCTTCGAGGTTATCCACTAATTCAGGATCGCCTTTTTCACGACTTAATCCGGCTTTCAGTCCGCTGTCGATAATGTTAATTGCCATAGACAGTGATTTGCCTTTTTCGGCAATGCTGCCCTGCTGGATAAAAATACGAGCACGGATCAGGGCGCTGCGCGCCCCGTCGAATAACATCGTCACCAGCTGATACGGAGTGGCGCTCATGACGCCACTTTCAAGGCCTACCTGTGCGTAGGCCTGAGTTCCTTTTGCATTATACATATTCAGTTTCCTTACTAGCTTGAACTTGATGAGGACATAGCTTCGAACTGCTGCGTCAGATAATCCGCTGTGCTGTTGAGCTTCTGGATCGAGACATCAAGTGCCGTGAATTGCGTTTTATAACGGGCGATGGTGTCGTTAATGCTGGTGTTCACCTTGTTGTACTGCTCGGTGAGGCTTTTCAGCGTGGTGTTCACAGCCGTCTGGGCATTAGCAATCGTACCGGTGCTGGTGTTCAGGAACCCGCTGTTCAGGTTGCTGATGTTGGTCATCACGCCGGTGGTTTTGCCGTCACCTACCATCATGGTCTGCACAGCATTCGGGTTACTGGTTAACGCTGCACTCAGCTTGGTGCTGTCAACTTCCAGCTTACCGGTGTCCGGGTCAGTGGTAATACCGATACTCTGCAATGAACTTACTGAACCAGAACCCGAGACGCCGGTGATCGCTGACTTCAGACGTGTCTGGATGGTACGCAGTGCGCTGTCACCCAGTAATGCGCCGTTGGTACTGTCAGCCGTATCGGTATTCGTTGCGGTGGCTGTGAACTTGGTCAGGCTGGAGAACGTATCCTGCAACTTGTTGTACGCATCGACAAAAGTCTGGATAGCGGTGGAGGCTGTAGAGGTATCTTTCGCCACTGTCAGCGTTGCTGCGGTTGTGGTCGTGCCGGTCAGATTTAACGTAATCCCGTCCTGCGCATCACTGATGGTGTTGCTTTGACGTTCCAGATCGATGCCATTAAAGGTCAGCTTGGCATTGCCTGCTGTGGCATTTTCGGTCATCGCACCGGTGCCGGTGGATGAGTTATATCCGATAATATTATTCAGCTGGTCATCACCGGTGACGCTGACGGTCATTTCTGAATTGGTACCGGTATTGTTCGCGCTCAGTACCAGCTTGTAGCTGCTGTCATCCACTTTGACGATACTGGCCGTGACACCGCCACCGGCTTTATTGATCGCATCACGAACACCGGTCAGTGAAGTCTGATCATCGGTCAGTTTGATGCTCAGTGGTTTACTGCCGTCGCCCTGGCTGATGGTCAGGGTACGGGTATTATCAGTGGTCGTGGCGCCCAGTGCGGTTTTATTGCTCGACTGCGTGGCAGAAACCAAAGACTGCGCAGAGGCCAGCTGTGTCACGGAAACGGAATATTTACCCGCCGCGGCGCCGGTGCCGGTTGTCACACTGAACGCAGACGTGTTGCTCGACGAAGCCGTGGTCGCCCCGTAAGTATTGGTCGATGACAATGCGGTCGCAGCGTCAGAAAAAGTTTGTAATGCGCTTTGGAGCGTGCCATAGGCCGTCAGTTTGGCGCTATAGCTGGTTTGTGCCGCGGTGATCGGGGTTAAACGTTTTTTTTCTGCAGTCGTCAGGTTATCCAGCAGGTCTGAAAGTTGTAAACCTGAACCGATACCTAATGAAGAGATAGTGCCTGAAGTGGCCATAATTATCCTTTACAGTTTGATTGCCCTGAGTACGTGAATTTACAGTCGCCTTCGCTTCGTTCGTTCACCGGTTTTCCTGACGGATGTCAGGTAACGGGTTCACTCCCTCGCCGCTTACTGCAACTCCAATGACTTTAGGTATAAAAGAGTCTTTAAGCCCTATCGGCACGACGGAGAAAAAGTTTAATAGATCACAACAAAAAGTAATGGCGTGAATAGGCGGTATAAGGAAGGGTAATTCTCAAAGTAAGAAAACCGGATTTTTTGAGAAATAATTCTAAAGGTTACCGCAGTACCGCCGATACAAGTTTGGACGGTGATGAACGCCGTGGGCAATAAGCCCGAACCCTTAACCAGATTTGAAGGAATACACTCATGGCTCAAGTTATCAATACCAACACGCTGTCTCTGATGACTCAGAACAACCTGAACAAATCCCAGTCCGCTCTGAGCACCGCTATCGAGCGTCTGTCCTCCGGTCTGCGTATCAACAGCGCAAAAGACGATGCTGCTGGTCAGGCGATTGCTAACCGCTTCACTTCTAACATCAACGGTCTGACTCAGGCTTCACGTAACGCCAACGACGGTATCTCTGTTGCGCAGACCACTGAAGGTTCACTGAGCGAAATCAACAACAACTTACAACGTATTCGTGAGCTGTCTGTTCAGGCTGCTAACGGCACCAACTCCGATTCCGACCTGACCTCAATCCAGGACGAAATCACGTCCCGTCTGTCTGAAATCGACCGTGTATCTGGTCAGACTCAGTTCAACGGCGTGAACGTACTGGCCTCTAACCAGACGATGAAAATCCAGGTTGGCGCTAACGATGGTCAGACTATCGACATCGACCTGCAGAAAATCGACTCTACCACTCTGGGTCTGAACGGTTTCTCAGTAGCAAGCAACGCACTGAAAACCAGCGATGCAATCACTCAGGTTGGCGCAAGCGGCTCCCTGAAAAACGTTGACCTGTCTGCAGCGGCAACTTCTCTGGGCCTGGACGCAAGCAAACTGTCTCTGAAAAACGTTCAGACAGCAGCTGGCGCAGCGACTGCAACTTACGTTGTTTCTGATGGTACCAGCAACTACGCTGCATCTGTAGATGACGCAACTGGCGCTGTAACACTGAACACCACTGACGTTTCTTACACTGACACTGACAACGGTGTTACTGCAGGTACTCAGACTGGCAAACTGGTTAAAGTTGGCGCAGACGCCACTGGCGCAGCAGTAGGTTACGTTACCGTTCAGGGTAAAGACTACAAAACTGCAGCTGGCGCTATCGTTGACGGCGGCGCTACCGGTACTGCGAACGTTGCAAGCACCATCGGCGACATCGCCAGTGCTGCTAACACCAACGCTTACACTGGCGTTGCGACTTCTGACCCACTGAAAGCAATCGACGCTGCTATCGCTAAAGTTGACACCTTCCGTTCTTCACTGGGTGCGGTTCAGAACCGTTTCGATTCTGCCATCACCAACCTGGACAACACCACGACTAACCTGTCTTCTGCACAGAGCCGTATTCAGGATGCTGACTACGCAACAGAAGTTTCAGCAATGTCTAAAGCACAGATCCTGCAGCAGGCTGGTACTTCAGTATTGTCTAAAGCTAACCAGGTTCCTCAGTCTGTACTGTCCCTGCTGCAATAATTGTCTTAGTCGACAAATTACGCAGTTCGGTTACAAACAGAACAAACCCCGCTCCGGCGGGGTTTTTTTTAACTAAAATTTACCATTCTTAAGGATTAATGCGGGGCATTCGCTGGTATAATTTAAGATAATCTTTATGTTGCGATTGTTTTTTAGTCAATCGTTTGCGGTGTTACCGGCGGACGTCTGCAAACAGAATCTGCGAGACATAATCAAAATAACCGCGTTTTTCAGGCCTTATTCAGCCGATTGATTAGCGATTATCACTGGCACAATGATACTGACCCTAAATTTGCCAGGTTACGACAGTGAGCGATCTGTATACCGCCGACGGCGTGATAGACAAAAATTCTTTGTGGCAGCGCTATGTTCCGCTTGTGCGCCATGAAGCCCTGCGTTTGCAGGTGCGGCTTCCCGCCAGCGTAGAGCTTGATGATCTACTGCAAGCGGGCGGGATCGGCCTGTTAAATGCGGTTGAGCGTTTTGATGCGATGCAGGGGACGGCGTTTACGACGTATGCCGTTCAGCGTATTCGCGGCGCGATGCTCGATGAGTTGCGTAGCCGCGACTGGGTGCCGCGTAGTGTCAGACGTAATGCGCGTGAAGTGTCCCAGGCGATGCATAGCGCAGAACAGAAATTAGGGCGACCGCCGAGTGAAGGAGAGGTGGCGCAGGTGCTGGATATTCCCATTGAGGAATACCGGCAGATATTAATGGATACGAACAGTAGCCAGTTGTTTTCTTATGACGAATGGCGCGAAGAGCACGGCGATACTGCCGAGGCATTGATGGAAGGGCACGAAGAGGCCAACCCGTTACATCATCTGTTGGAGGGTAATTTACGCCACCGGGTGATGGAAGCTATCGATGCGTTACCTGAACGGGAGAAGTTGGTACTTACGCTTTACTACCAGGAAGAGTTGAATTTAAAAGAGATCGGGGCGGTGCTGGACGTCGGGGAATCCCGTGTAAGCCAGCTCCACAGTCAGGCGATTAAGCGTTTGCGAACACGCCTGGCCAACGACCACTGATCCGCTTTTTCCTGGCCGGTTATACATTTTATATCCCTTATCAGGAATAAATTTATGCCAGCGGGAATCAAAACAAGGCCTTTAAGCCGTTATCTTAAAGATTTTAAACACAGTCAGACTCATTGCTCACAGTGTGCAAAAGAACTCGACAGGATGGCACTGGTGTTTCGCGGGCAAATCATCAATAAAGAGGCCATCGCCAAGATGGACCAGCCTATTGATGATGACGTGTGGCACAACCTGTCGCAGGAACTGACCGCACTGTGTCGTTTTTGCAGTGAGATAAGCTGTAACAGCCATTCGTCCTATTTTGACATTATGGCGTTTAAGCAATATCTGTTTGAGCAGACTGAGATGAATCACAGCACGGTGCGCGAGTATGTTGTCCGCCTCCGCCGTCTGGATGAAATCCTCTCTGCAAACAACTATCCTCTGGATAAACTTTCAGGGGACAGTATCCACCAGCGGATCATCAATGATTTGCCGGTGGCGGGTCATGACAACTACCGTATTGCCCTGCGCAAATACGACCAGTATCTGGCCTGGCAGAAATCCGCGTAATCGGATCTCAGACAGACTGACACGCAATGCACAAACAGGCTCCTCCGGGAGCCTGTTTTTTTGTCTTGAATCTGTCCGCAGTTTCTATAAATTCTTTATATACTTACTCAATAACCTGTCTCTAAACTCAAACCAACTTCGACTATAACGACTTCGTGCGGCACCGTGCTGTGCGTCAGGGGAACATCGTGCCTGCTAAAATTTCTTTGCTTAAAACCCGGCTGGAAGCTTCGATCGGATCGATTTACTGGGCAGCGCCACGCCGCTGGAAAAACTGCATCGTCTTTCCGAATACGCCGGACGTGACATTTACATTAAACGCGATGACATCACGCCGCTGGCCATGGGCGGTAACAAGCTGCGCAAACTGGAATATCTGGCCGCCGCAGCGCTGGCAGAAGGCGCGGATACGCTGGTGACCGCTGGCGCCATTCAGTCAAACCATGTACGCCAGACCGCCGCCGTGGCCGCCAAACTGGGCCTGAAATGCGTTGCGTTGCTGGAAAACCCGATCGGCACCACCGAAGTCAATTATCTGAGCAACGGCAACCGTCTGCTGCTGGATCTGTTCAATGTGGAAGTGGTGATGTGCGATGCGCTTGATGACCCGATGGCGCAGCTTGCAGAACAAGCCGAACGTCTGGAAGCACAAGGTTTTCGTCCCTACGTCGTGCCGGTTGGCGGTTCCAATGCGCTTGGTGCACTCGGCTACGTGCAGTGCGCGCTGGAAATCGCCGAGCAGTCTTCGGCCAGTTTTGTGGATTTCAGTGCCGTGGTGGTGGCATCGGGCAGCGCCGGTACGCACGCTGGTCTGGCCGTCGCTTTGCAACATTTAATGCCAGACACGCAGTTGATTGGTGTGACAGTGTCGCGCAGTGCCGATGCCCAGCGTCCCAAAGTTGAAGCCATCGCCCGGGAAGTGACAACACAATTACAACTGGGTGAGAAAACGCCGTCAATTACCTTGTGGGACGAATATTTTGCGCCACGCTACGGTGAGCCAAATGAAGCCGGAACCGCCGCCGTGAAATTGCTGGCAGAGCAGGAAGCCATGCTGCTGGATCCGGTGTATACCGGCAAAGCGATGGCCGGATTGCTCGACGGTATAGCGCGTGGTTTGTTCCCGGATGAAGGCCCGATCCTGTTCATTCATACCGGCGGTGCACCGGCACTGTTTGCGTATCATCCGCAGGTTTAATACTCTAAAATCCGCTTATGCTTTTTTGAGCTAAGATTATAGAATTATATTCCTGATAACTGACGCGGCGGGTGCTACTGTGCGCAAATTCGTAGGGGATATAGCGTTCTATAACTAACTATAACTGAGGTGAATATGGGTTTTTCTACACTGCGTCGTCGTTTACTTCTGGGTGCTGTTGCGGTCACGCTGACAGCAGGCATGGTCAGCAATACTTTTGCTGACGAAGGGTTACTGAAGAAAGTCAAAGATCGCGGCACCTTGATTGTCGGGCTGGAAGGGACTTACCCTCCGTTCAGTTTCCAGGGTGAAGACGGCAAACTGACCGGCTTTGAAGTCGAGTTCGCCGATGCACTGGCGCAGCACATGGGCGTTAAAGCGAAACTGCAACCGACCAAATGGGACGGCATGCTGGCTTCGCTGGAATCCAAGCGTATTGATGTGGTGATCAATCAGGTGACCATTTCGCCTGAGCGTGAGAAAAAATATGACTTCTCTACGCCATACACCGTTTCCGGTATTCAGGCGCTGACTAAAAAAGGTCAGGAAGGCACCATCACTAAACCTGAAGATCTGAAAGGCAAAAAAGTCGGCGTGGGTCTGGGCAGTAACTACGAGCAATGGTTGCGCGAGAATGTGCAGGGCGTGGACATCCGTACTTATGATGATGACCCGACTAAATATCAGGATCTGCGCGTAGGCCGTATCAACGCCATTCTGGTTGACCGTCTGGCAGCACTGGATCTGGTGAAGAAAACCGGTGATACCTTAGCCGTTGCAGGCGCACCGTTCTCCCGTCTGGAATCTGGCGTGGCCATTCGCAAAGACAACCCGGAACTGCTGGCTGCTATCAACAAAGCGATTGCTGAAATGCAGAAAGATGGCTCGCTCGCCAAAATCTCTGAAAAGTGGTTTGGTGCTGACGTCACAAAATAATACCCGTAAAACCGGAGCGTCAGACTGGCGCTCCGGCTCATTACGAACTGATCCATAAGGTTCTTATCGGATGCAAGAAAGTATTCAACTGGTGCTGGATTCAGCACCATTTTTATTGAAAGGAACACTGTTTACGCTCCAGCTCAGTCTGGGCGGAATGGTGTTCGGTCTTATCCTGGGCTTCGTGCTGGCGCTGATGCGCCTTTCGCATTTCTGGCCGCTGTCATGGTTATCGCGTTTTTTACGTCTCCGTTTTCCGTGGCACGCCGCTGATCGCCCAATTGTTTATGATCTACTACGGTCTGCCACAGTTTGGCATCGAGCTGGATCCTATCCCGGCAGCCATGATTGGCCTGTCGCTCAATACCGCGGCCTACACCTCCGAAACCCTGCGTGCGGCGATTTCGTCCATCGAAAAAGGGCAGTGGGAAGCGGCGGCCAGTATTGGTATGAATCCGTGGCAGACCATGCGCCGCGTGATTTTGCCGCAGGCCGCCCGCACCGCGCTGCCGCCGCTCGGTAACAGCTTTATCGGCCTGGTAAAAGATACCTCGCTGGCCGCGACCATCCAGGTGCCGGAACTGTTCCGTCAGGCACAGCTTGTGACGTCGCGCACGCTGGAAGTGTTCACCATGTATCTGGCCGCATCGGTTATCTACTGGGTGCTGGCGACCGTTTTATCCTTCCTGCAAAACCGTCTGGAAGACCGCGTTAACCGTCAGGATCAGGAGCCTTCATGAGTACCATTGACGTAAAGCAACTGACAAAAAAATTCCACGGACAAACGGTGTTGCACGGTATCGATTTACAGGTCAACGCCGGCGAAGTGGTAGCGATTATCGGGCCAAGCGGCTCGGGTAAAACCACCTTGCTGCGCAGCATTAACCTGCTGGAAGAGCCGGACGGCGGCACCATAAAAGTCGGCAATATCGAAATTGATGCCAGCAAGCCGCTCAGTAAACAGAAGAATAACGTTCGTGAGCTGCGCAAGCAGGTGGGGTTTGTTTTCCAGAACTTCAACCTGTTCCCGCACCGTTCAGTCCTGGAAAATATCATCGAAGGACCGGTGATTGTGAAGGGCGAGTCAAAAGAAAAAGCCATCGCCACAGCACGTCAGCTCCTGGAAAAGGTCGGGTTAAGCGGCAAAGAAAATGCCTATCCGCGACGTCTCTCCGGTGGCCAGCAACAACGCGTTGCCATCGCCCGCGCACTGGCGATGAGCCCGGAAGTGATTTTGTTTGATGAACCGACCTCCGCGCTCGACCCGGAACTGGTGGGTGAAGTGCTCAACACTATCCGCGCACTGGCACTTGAGCACCGCACCATGGTGATTGTGACCCACGAAATGAGTTTCGCCCGTGACGTGGCAGACCGCGCTATTTTTATGGATCAGGGGAAAATCGTGGAGCAGGGGCCAGCGAAAGAGCTGTTTTCGAATCCGCAACATGCCAGGACGAAACAGTTCCTGGAGAAGTTCCTGGCCCACTGAGATCAAAACCGTGGGCGT
>NZ_JYDF01000095.1:0-17233 GCF_003263525.1 Rahnella sp. NRRL B-41462
AATTTGGAGCGGGAAACGAGACTCGAACTCGCGACCCCGACCTTGGCAAGGTCGTGCTCTACCAACTGAGCTATTCCCGCTCTGCGCACTCAACGAAATTCTTCATCGGTACGGGGTGCGCATTATACGAGAAATCCTTTTAGCCGCAAGCCCCTGAAAGCAAAAAAATGAATTTTTCGTTCAAGTGTCGATTAAAACATCAAAGAGATGAATTAATCAGCGAAACACGGTGATTTCGTGCTCCGCAGCGCAATAAAAAAGATTTCAGTTATTCTGGAGATTAATAAAATGTTCGCGGTAGTAGGCTAATTCAGCGACGGATTCACGGATATCATCCAGGGCCTGATGGGTATTTTGCTTTTTAAAACCGGCCAGCACTTCCGGCTTCCAGCGACGCGCCAGTTCTTTCAGCGTGCTGACATCCAGGTAACGGTAATGGAAATACTCTTCCAGCTCCGGCATATACTTAAACAGGAAACGTCGGTCCTGCCCGACGCTGTTGCCGCAAATCGGCGATTTCCCCGCCGGAACCCACTCGCGCAGGAACTCGATAGTTTTTTGCTGGGCTGCATTGTCATCAAACGGGCTGGCTTTGACGCGATCCACCAGACCGCTGCCGGTGTGCGTACGCACATTCCAGTCATCCATCAGCGCCAGCTGAGCATCAGACTGATGCACCGCCATCACCGGCCCTTCGGCCAGAATGTTCAGATGCGCGTCCGTCACCAGCGTGGCAATCTCAATAATGCGGTCACGTTCAGGATCCAGACCGGTCATTTCCAGGTCGATCCAAATTAAGTTCGAGTCATTTGCAGCCATGATGTGTCCTGTTACAAAGTAGAGAGTTGACGGAGATCTCCGTCATTCGGGCAATTACTATAAAATAGCTGGTATCATAGTCGTTTTGGTCGCACCGAGCGATTAAAGCCAGTCAAGTGAGGCGCAGTGACTAAGTCAAAACTGTCTAAAGGGCAACAACGTCGCGTTCAGACTAACCATCAGCGTCGTCTGACACAGACCGACAAACGAAAAGAGCTGGACGATTCTCTGCATGGCGAACCGCAGGACGGCGTTGTCATCAGCCGTTTCGGGATGCATGCGGACGTTGAAGCGGCCGACGGCAGCCAGCACCGTTGCAATATCCGCCGTACCATCCGTTCTCTGGTCACCGGTGACCGCGTTGTATGGCGCGCCGGGGAAAATACCAGTGTGAAAGGTATCGTCGAGGCGGTCCACGAACGAACTTCCGTTCTGACACGCCCTGATTTCTATGATGGCGTCAAACCCATTGCCGCAAACATTGACCAGATCGTCATTGTCTCCGCCATTCTGCCGGAGCTGTCGCTCAATATTATTGACCGTTATCTGGTAGCGTGCGAAACCGTTGAAGTTGAGCCGCTGATTGTGCTCAATAAAATCGATCTGCTCGACGACGAAGGCCGTAAATTCGTTCAGGGCATGATGGATATCTACCGCAATATCAATTATCGCGTACTCGAAGTGTCGAGCCAGACCGGCGAAGGCATGCCTGCGTTTGAAAAGGCGCTGACTGACCGCATCAGTATTTTTGCCGGCCAGTCAGGCGTAGGCAAATCCAGCCTGCTGAACGCCCTGCTGCCACCGGATGAAAAACAAATTCTGGTGAATGAAGTCTCTGATAACTCAGGCCTGGGTCAGCACACCACCACCGCAGCGCGTCTGTATCACTTCCAGCATGGCGGCGACGTCATCGACTCCCCGGGCGTGCGTGAATTCGGCTTATGGCACCTTGCGCCAGAGCAAATCACCCAGGGCTTTGTCGAATTCCGTCCTTTCCTTGGCTACTGCAAATTCCGTGACTGCAAACACGGCAGCGATCCGGGCTGTGCAATCCGTGACGCCGTAGACCGGGGTGAAATAGCCGAAGAACGTTTCGACAACTACCACCGCATTCTGGAAAGCATGGAAGACGTAAAAACACGTAAAAACTTCGACACGCTGTAATGCTAATTAATTGAATTAACATGTTAATGGCAAACGGGTGAGGTTAACGGAAGTTGAACCGTTGATTTCACCCCGTTACAATCCTCCGCCATACAACACTGCGTGACCCTGAACTGATTTCAGGGTCTCCTGCAAAATGACCGGTAACGCCGGTCATTCATACCATCCAAGAGGTTTTCCCCGTGCTGGACAGTATCAAAATCAAACTGCAATACTTACTTCCTAAACAAGGACTGACCCGTCTTGCTGGCTGGGGCGCGGACAAACGTGCGGCCACGCTGACCCATTGGGTGATCAAAGCGTTTGCGCGTTTTTATAACGTCGACATGAAAGAAGCGCAAAACCCGGATCTCAAATCTTACACCACATTTAACGAATTCTTCGTGCGTCCGCTGCGCGATGGCGCACGTCCGGTCGTCAGCGGTCTGGATATGCTTTGCCTGCCAGCCGACGGCGCAGTTAGCCAGTTAGGGGCAATTACCGATGGCAAGCTGTTCCAGGCTAAAGGTCATTTCTACAGTTTAGAAGCGCTGCTGGCGGGTAACTATCTGCTGGCTGAGCAGTTCAAAGACGGCCAGTTCGCCACCATTTATCTGGCACCACGGGATTATCACCGCGTGCATATGCCGTGTGACGGCGTGCTGCGCGAAATGATTTATGTGCCGGGTGATTTGTTCTCCGTCAACCCGCTGACCGCCGCGAATGTGCCAAATCTGTTCGCCCGTAACGAACGCGTCATCTGCGTCTTTGATACTGAATTCGGGCCGATGGTGCAGATTCTGGTCGGCGCAACGATTGTCGGCAGCATTGAAACCGTCTGGGCCGGCGGTGTCACACCACCACGCGAAGGCATTATCAAACGCTGGACCTATCCGGCGGCGGGCGAAGAAGGTGCCATCGCGCTGGAAAAAGGTCAGGAAATGGGCCGTTTCAAACTGGGTTCTACGGTGATCAACCTGTTTGCCGCTAAACAAATTCGCTTCATGCCGAATCTGAGCAATGGCACCGTGACCCGCATGGGCGAACCGTTCGCTGAAGCGCTGCGCGCAGCGGCACCCGCAACAACTGACGCGCAAGCACCAGCAACAGAAGTACCTGTAGCAACAGAAACACCTGCTGGTGTGGCAACGGCTGAACCACAAGTCCCGAAAGATTATTAAGTTCGCCCTGAACAGACGAAAAGAACTGAGAAAAAGGATGTGACCGAGTGCGCCTGATCCCCGCCCTGCTGATGAGTTTACTGCTGTCCCTGCCATTGATGGCGGGTGCAGCCCCGACTGAAGATCAGCTCAAACAGGAGCTGAAACAGGCGGAAGCCAACAAAGAAATGGCCAATCAGACGCAGGTGGTTGAGGCGCTGCAAAGCGCACTCAACTGGCTGAATGAAGCCAGTGTTTCAGCCGGGCGCACGGCGGAATATCAAAAGGTCATTGATGATTTTCCAAAACTGACGCAGGCCCTGCGCCAGGAATTGCGAAATCAGCCTGACAAGCCACCCGCGCTGGATAACAGCATCTCAGCCGCTCAGCTCGAGCAGCAAATTCTGCAAGTCAGCAGCCAGCAACTGGAAGAAACCCGCCAGTTACGTCAGGAGCAGGATCGTTCCCGTGACATCAGCGACTCACTAAGTCTGATCCCGCAACAGCAATCCGAAGCCCGCAACGCGCTGAGCGACATCGATCAGCGCATACAGGCGGCGACAGCGGCGGCCACCTCCTCACCCCTGGCGCAGGCGCAACTCAGCGCGCTTCAGGCCGAATCCGCAGCGCGCAAAGCGAAGGTGGATGAACTGGAACTGGCTCAGCTTTCTGCCAATAACCGGCAGGAATTGTCGCGGATGCGCACCGATCTCTACAAAAAGCGCGCCGATTTTCTTGATCAGCAATTACAGGTTTTACGCAACACGCTGAATAATCAACGTCAGCAGGAAGCCGAACAGGCGCTGGAAAAAACCGAGCTGCTGGCCGAACAGAGTGGCGAGTTGCCACACTCGATCAGTCAGCAGTTACAGGCAAACCGCGAGTTGTCGCTGGCGCTGAATCAGCAGGCGCAGCGGATGGACCTGATTTCCTCTCAACAACGTCAGGCCGCTGCACAGACTCAGCAGGTACGTCAGGCGATTAATACCATTCGCGAACAGGCGCAGTGGCTTGGCGCGTCTAATTTACTTGGCGAAACGCTGAGGGCGCAGGTTGCGCGTCTGCCGGATATGCCAAAACCGCAACAGCTTGACCGCGATATGGGCCAGTTGCGCGTTCAGCGTCTGCACTATGAAGATTTGCTGGATAAGCAGGCTATTTACCGCCAGGCGCGGCAGGACGATGGCAAACCGCTCACCACAGATCAGCAAAAAATTCTGGATGCGCAGCTGCGGACGCAACGTGATTTGCTCAATTCCCTGCTCTCGGGTTGCGATACCCAAATTCTTGAACTGACCAAGCTGAAAGTGGCAAACAGCCAACTGGTGGAGGCGCTGAATGACGTACATGACGCCGCCCACCGTTATCTGTTCTGGGTGGCAGACGTCAGCGCCATCGGCATTTCTTACCCGGTGCAGGTCGCGCATGACCTGAAACGGCTGGTCTCGCTGGATTCGCTCAGCCAGCTTGGCGGCGCGTCGATGATGATGGTCACCAGCAAAGAAACACTGTTGCCGCTGTTTGGCGCACTGATTCTGGTGATTATCAGCATCAGTTCCCGCAAGCACTATTATGCATTTCTGGAACGTGCCAACAGTAAAGTCGGCAAAGTCACGCAGGATCATTTCTCGCTGACCCTGCGTACCGTGTTCTGGTCAATTCTGGTGGCGATGCCGTTACCTGTGCTGTGGGCCGCGCTGGGATTCGGGCTGCAAAGTGCCTGGCCGTATCCGATTGCGGTGGCGATCGGCGATGGCGTCACCGCGACGTTGCCAATCCTGTGGGCGTTTATGGTCAGCGCCGCGCTGGCACATCCTCAGGGATTGTTTGTGGCACACTTCGGCTGGCCGCAGCGTGCGGTGTCAAGGGCACTGCGCTATTACGCGCTGTCGATCTGGGTGCTGGTGCCGCTCATTATGGCGCTGATTACCTTCGATAATCTCAACGATCGCGAGTTCTCTAATACGCTGGGGCGTCTGTGC
Source organism: Rahnella sp. NRRL B-41462 (assembly GCF_003263525.1). Lineage (NCBI taxonomy): Bacteria > Pseudomonadati > Pseudomonadota > Gammaproteobacteria > Enterobacterales > Yersiniaceae > Rahnella > Rahnella sp. NRRL B-41462. Next base: position 5,105 of record NZ_JYDF01000095.1, read on the forward strand.
TTCGTGATTCTGTGTCTGGTGGTCGCACTGGTCACCAATAGTCTGAAACGCGCGGGCATTCCGCTGTATCACGATAAAAAAGGCAACAGCGAAAACATCATTAACAAGACGCTGTGGTGGATGCTGCTGGGCGCACCGATTGTCGCTGCGCTGGCTTCACTGATGGGCTACCTCGCGACCTCACAGGCGCTGCTGGCCCGCCTGGAAACCTCGGTCGCCATCTGGTTCGTGTTGCTGGTGATTTATCACATTATCCGCCGCTGGATGCTGATTCAGCGACGTCGTATCGCCTTCGAACGCGCCAAGCAGCGCCGTGCGGAAATGCTGAATCAACGCGCCCGTGGTGAGGAAGATGGCCATCAGATCAGCACCAGCAATGAAGGCACGGTCGAGATTGAGGAACCGGTGGTGGATCTGGATGCCATCTCTGCCCAGTCGCTGCGGCTGGTGCGTTCTCTGCTGACGTTGATCGCGCTGATCTCGGTGATCTTCCTGTGGTCTGAAATCCACTCGGCCTTCTCTTTCCTGGAAAATATTCATCTCTGGCAGGTTGCGTCTACAGTTCAGGGCGTGGAAAGCATGCAGCCGATCACCCTCGGATCGGTGCTGATCGCCATTCTGGTGCTGATTATCACCACGCAACTGGTGCGTAATCTGCCCGCGTTGCTGGAACTGGCGCTGCTGCAACACCTGGATCTGACGCCGGGTACCGGCTATGCCGTACTGACCGTCACCAAATACGTATTGCTGCTGATTGGCGGCCTGACCGGTTTCTCGCTGATCGGGATCGAGTGGGCAAAACTGCAATGGCTGGTGGCGGCACTCGGTGTCGGTCTCGGCTTCGGTTTGCAGGAGATCTTCGCTAACTTTATTTCCGGCCTGATTATCCTGTTTGAAAAACCGATCCGTATCGGCGATACCGTAACGATCCGCAACCTGACCGGCAGTATCACCAGGATCAACACCCGTGCCACGACGATCGCTGACTGGGACCGCAAGGAGATTATCGTGCCGAACAAGGCCTTTATCACCGAGCAGTTCATCAACTGGTCGCTGTCGGATTCCGTCACGCGTGTGGTGCTAACCGTGCCTGCACCGTCGGAAGCCAACAGTGAAGAAGTGACAGAAATTCTGCTCAACGCTGCGCATCGCTGTTCGCTGGTGCTTGATATGCCTGCGCCGGAAGCCTATCTGGTGGATCTCCAGCAGGGGATTCAGATTTTCGAGCTGCGTATGCATGCCGCTGAAATGGCGCACCGTATGCCGCTTCGCCATGAAATTCACCAACTGATCCTGTCTGGATTCCGCGAGCACGGCATTACACTGCCATTCCCGCCATTCCAGGTGCGTATGGAAACACTGCACCGCGCGCAAAATGGCAATAACGCGACCTTTACCAGCAGCAGCGGAAGTGGCCGCAGCGGAAACAGTTCGCGCTCACCGGGCGATTTGTAAGAGAAAAGAGAACAGCAAAAGGGCAGATTCTTCTGCCCTTTTTTAAGCACATTGGCTGATGGAGTTTACAGATCCGCGATTAGCGCTGCAGCAGCGTTGCGGTGCAAAGAGATCAGCGATTTGATATCCATGCCGACAATTTCACCGTCAGTCACCCGCCATTTCCCGCCGATCATCACCCGATCGGCTTTTTCCGCACCACACAATAGCAGCGCGGCAATCGGATCATGACTGCCGCTGAAACGTAATTCATCGAGTTTAAACAGCGCCAGATCAGCCTGTTTGCCCACGGCAATCTGCCCGATATCATCGCGACCGATAAGCTTCGCCGAACCGCGCGTCGCCCAGCCCAGCACTCGCTCCGGCGTGACATATTCCGCCCCGTATTTCAGACGTTGCAGATACAGCGCCTGTCGCGCTTCATACATCAGGTTTGATGCGTCATTCGACGCCGAACCGTCAACGCCCAGACCAATCGGCACGCCAGCGGCCTCCAGATCCCGCGTCGGGCACATACCGGAAGCCAGCCGCATATTCGACACCGGACAATGACAGATACCGGTGCCCGCCGCGCCCAGACGGCGGATTTCGTCGTCGTTAAAGTGAATACCGTGTGCCAGCCATGTCCGGTCACTCAGCCAGCCAACGCTTTCCAGATAATCGACTGTACGCAGACCAAACATTTTCAGGCAAAACTGTTCTTCATCCAGCGTTTCCGCCAGATGGGTATGCAGCCGGACATCTTCCCGCTGCGCCAGTTTCGCGCTCTCACGCATAATCTCAGTGGTGACCGAAAACGGCGAACAGGGCGCCAGCGCAATCTGCATCCACGCGCCCTCAACGCGCTGATGATAGCGGTTAATCAGACGCTGGCTGTCCTGCAAAATCACCTCGCCCGATTGCACTGTTTGCTCCGGCGGCAGACCGCCCTGTTCTTCACCGAGACTCATCGAGCCGCGCGTCAGCAATGCACGCATGCCCAGCTCACGGACGACGTCCACCTGCACATCGATCGCCTCCTCCATGCCCTGCGGGAAAAGATAATGATGGTCAGTGGTGGTAGTGCAACCGGAGAGCAACAGTTCAGCCATTGCGACGCGGCTTGCCAGGCCCAGCGCCTCCGGCCCTAAACGCGCCCAGACGGGATAAAGTTTTTTCAGCCACGGGAATAACGGCACGTTGACCACGGGCGCCCAGGCCCGGGTCAGCGTCTGATAAAAATGATGATGAGTGTTAATCAGCCCCGGCAGCAGTACAGACTCGGAGGCATCATAAATATGATCTACCGGCTGCGAAGGTGGCTGACCCGCGGTCAGCAACTCAGCAATTTTCTGCCCTTCAGTGACGATGCCGCCACGGGCATCCAGTGAATTGGCGGTAAAAACCGCCAGCGGATTTTTGATCCACGTGCGTTGCTCTGACATGTCTGACTTCCTTTTTAAGGTCACATTAAATTCAAAAAGTGAGTCAGCTCAGTTATGCCCTGTCTGCTGATCCAGGGGCGCAACGCGCAGAATTTCAGTGAACCTTGATCTCCTCCGCGACCACGCTGGTGCGTTCTGCAGGCATCAGTAAATTGAGCAGAATAGCGATAACGCCACCGCTGGTCACGGCATGCCCGAAAATATTACCGACGATGGGCGGGAACTGACCAAGCACATCTGGCACGGCTTCAATGCCCAGACCGATGCCAAAGGCGATGGCAATTATCAGCATTTCACGACGTCCGACCGGCGACTGCGTCATGATTCGGATACCCGCCGCGACCACGCTGCCAAACATCACCAGCGTTGCGCCACCCAGCACCGGCGCAGGAATTTGCTGCAACACTTCGCCGATAAACGGAAACAGGCCTAGCACCAGTAATACCGCGCCAATATACATGCCGACAAAACGGCTGGCGACGCCGGTCATCTGGATCACGCCATTGTTCTGTGCAAATGTTGTGTTAGGAAATGACGAGAAGGCTGCGGCGATAAGGCAACTGATACCGTCAGCCAGAATCCCGCCCTGCAGACGTTTACGGAAGCTTTCTCCTTCAATCGGTTGCTGCGACAACATGCAGTTAGCGGTCAGATCACCCACCGCTTCCAGGATGCTGATAAACGATACCAGCGCGATCGGCACAAAAATAATCCAGTCAAACTTAAAACCAAAACGGAACAGTTGCGGCAATGCAAACCAGTCGCCCTGCAAAGGTTTCACCGTCAGATGGCCGGTCAGCGCAGCGGCGATACAGCCGACAACAATGCCTAAAACTATTGATGAAAGGCGCAGCCAGCGCACGTCGATGCGGTTGCAGGCGACAATCACCAGCAGCGTCAGTGCCCCCAGCCCGAGGTTAGCCGGTGCGCCGAAATTCGCGGCACCATGGCCGCCCGCCCAGTCGGTAATGCTGACTTTAATCAGGCTGATGCCAATCAGCGCGATTACGGTGCCGCTGACCAGCGGTGTAAACACGCGGCGCATCTGCCCGATAAACCGGCTAACCAGCAGCGGGATAAACGCCGCCACAAAGTTCACCCCAAAAATCATCGCCATGATGTCTTCAGGAGAGCCACCGCGGCTTTTCACCAACATACCGCCGGAGAGGATCACCCCCAGAAACGCAAAACTGGTACCTTGCAAACAAATCATCCCCGCGCCCACCGACATAAACCGGCGCGCCTGAATAAATGTCCCGATGCCGGAAGCCAGCAAAGACATGCTGATCAGATAAGGCAAGTAGGCATTCAGCCCGAGAACCGAGCCGATAATCAGCGGCGGCGTGATAATTCCGACCACGCTTGCCAGCACGTGCTGGATGGCGGTGAAAAATGCCGGTGCCGGTGCAATGCGCTCTTCCAGTCCATAAAGAAGTTCTTTGTCGTTGGATTCTGACATAACGAGTTTTCCGGATAATAAGTGATGATCCGGTAATGCATAAATCAGGCCAGCAGCAAAAAATTTAGCTTAACTCAGGCAGAAGACCCTGTTTATGGCGCTTGGCGAGAAAGGGCCAGCACTGAAACTTTAAAATCAGCGCTGCGTCATTTAGGTACTTTTGTTTCAGTAAAAGTGCAGTTTTGGGTTTATTGCACAATGAAGGGGCAAAAAAGGGAAATCGTGGAAGGAAGCCCTGACCTTGGGAACAGGGCTTAAGCACTCATCAGGCGCGTGTCACCGGGAAGGCCAGGACATCACTCAGGCTGGCAGCACCCAGCGCAATCATAATCAGGCGGTCAACACCCAGCGCCACACCTGAACACTCCGGCATACCGTGTTCTAACGCATCCAGCAGATTGTTATCGACAGGATGCTGCGGCAGGCCGCGTGCCGCGCGTTTGCGGTTATCCTGCTCGAAACGCTGACGCTGCTCACGGCTATCCGTCAGTTCACGGAAACCATTCGCCAGCTCAATGCCTTTGTAATACACCTCGAAACGCTCGGCGACGCGGTGATCTTCCGTACTGATTTCTGCCAGAGCGGCCTGCGTGGCCGGGAAATGATAGACGAATGTTGGTTTGTCGCGACCAATGTGCGGTTCTACACCCATCGTAAACAACAACTGTAGCAGGGTGTCACGGTCTTCTTCGGTATCAGCAATGTTGGATAAATCCAGTTTTGCCGCCGCTTCACGCAGTTCCGTTTTGTCGGCGGATAACGGATCCACACCGAGATGGCGGGTAAACGCCTGCTGATAAGACAGGGTTTCAGCACTATCGCAATCGAGAACCTGCTGGAGTAAATCATCCACTTCATTCATCAGACGGTACATGTCATAACGCGGACGGTACCATTCGAGCATGGTGAATTCCGGATTATGATGACGCCCGGCTTCTTCATTACGGAAACTGCGTCCCATCTGATAAATCGGCCCGCTGCCCGCAGCCAGCAAACGTTTCATGTGATATTCCGGGCTGGTCATCAGATACAACGTCATGCCATCAGCCGCACCCGGCCCGACAAAACGCGTCTCAAACGGCACCAGATGAATGTCGGTCACCGTGGCCTGGCTCATTGCTGGCGTTTCAACTTCCAGTACGCCGCGATCGGCAAAGAAACGTCGAATCTCAGCGAGGATAGCCGCACGCTTCAACAAATTGGCGACGGGAGCACTGGGTTGCCAGCTTGCTGTTTCGCTCATGGTGATTTACTCCGAATTCAGAAAAGTCATGCAGTCTACCTGCATCCCCGCAGGCAAACAAATATCTCATTTTACGAAGCGCAATGCAGAGAAAGCCTAAACCTGCATTCACATCAAATTACCATGACTACCCCTTTGGTATAATAATTCTCTTACAAACAATAAGAATATCAGCCACCGGGACAGCGCCTGTATGTCATCGGGGTTCACTAACTCTTCGATTATGAAGAGCTTTTCGCGGGTGTTTCAAACCCGATCTCATTGATGATAGTGGAGGAATGCAGTGCAAACCTTTAACGCCGACATTGCAATTATAGGTGCAGGTGGGGCGGGTTTACGCGCAGCAATAGCCGCAGCGGAAGCCAATCCCAACCTGAATATCGCGTTGATTTCGAAAGTGTACCCAATGCGCAGCCACACCGTGGCGGCCGAAGGCGGTTCTGCCGCTGTGACGCAAGATCACGACAGCTTTGATTTTCACTTCCAGGATACCGTTTCCGGAGGCGACTGGCTGTGTGAGCAAGACGTGGTGGATCATTTCGTTCATCAATGCCCGACTGAAATGGCCCAGCTTGAACTGTGGGGCTGTCCGTGGAGCCGTAAGGATGACGGTTCCGTCAATGTTCGCCGCTTCGGCGGAATGAAGATCGAACGCACCTGGTTTGCCGCGGATAAAACCGGCTTCCATATGCTGCACACCCTGTTCCAGACCTCGCTGAAATACCCACAAATCAAACGATTCGATGAGCATTTCGTCCTCGATATTCTGGTCGATGAAGGCCAGGTACGCGGCGTCGTCGCCATCAATATGATGGAAGGCACACGCGTGCAAATTCGGGCTAACGCCGTGGTCATGGCGACCGGCGGCGCAGGCCGTGTTTACCGTTACAACACCAACGGCGGTATCGTCACCGGCGATGGCATGGGCATGGCGTTCCGCCATGGCATTCCGTTGCGCGACATGGAGTTCGTGCAATATCACCCGACCGGCCTGCCGGGTTCCGGCATCCTGATGACAGAAGGCTGCCGCGGTGAAGGCGGCATTCTGGTCAACAAAGACGGTTACCGTTATCTGCAGGATTACGGCATGGGGCCGGAAACCCCTCTGGGCGAGCCGAAAAACAAATACATGGAACTCGGCCCGCGTGACAAAGTATCACAAGCGTTCTGGCACGAATGGCGCGCCGGACGCACCATCGAAACGCCGCGTGGCGACGTGGTATATCTGGATTTACGCCATCTCGGCGAGAAAAAACTGCGTGAACGTCTGCCGTTCATCTGCGAACTGGCCAAAGCGTATGTCGGCGTCGATCCGATTACGGACCCGATCCCTGTTCGCCCTACCGCGCACTACACCATGGGCGGCATTGAAACCGATGCACAGTGTGAAACCCGCATCAAAGGTCTGTTTGCGGTCGGCGAATGTTCGTCCGTCGGTCTGCACGGCGCCAACCGTCTCGGCTCAAACTCACTGGCAGAACTGGTGGTGTTCGGGCGTATGGCCGGTGAAAAAGCGGCAGAACGCGCAGTTGAAGCCAAAGACACCGGCAACAGCGCCGCACTCGAAGCGCAGGTGCGTGATATCGAAAACCGTGTTGCCGCGCTGATGGCACAGGAAGGCGACGAAAGCTGGGCCGCCATCCGTGACGAAATGGGTCTGGCGATGGAAGAAGGTTGCGGGATTTATCGCACTACCGAGCTGATGCAAAAAACCATCGATAAACTGGCCGAACTGAAAGAACGCTTCAAACGGGTGAAAATTCAGGATACCTCCAGTGTCTTTAATACCGACCTGCTGTATACCATCGAACTGGGTCATGGCCTGGAAGTAGCAGAATGTATGGCGCATTCCGCCATCAATCGTCGCGAATCACGCGGCGCCCATCAGCGTCTCGATGAAGGCTGTACCGAACGCGATGACGTGAATTTCCTCAAACATACTCTGGCCTTTTATCAGCCAGATTCCGCCCCGCGTCTCGAATATGGCGACGTGAAAATTACCACGCTGCCACCGGCAAAACGCGTGTACGGCGGGGAATCTGAGACTCACGATAAAAAAGATAAGGAGCAATCACGTGGCTAAAATGCGCAGCCTGAAGGTTGAGATCATGCGCTACAACCCGGAAACGGACAGCGCGCCGCATCCGGTGGTGTATGACGTGCCTTTCGATGAAACAACGTCACTGCTCGATGCTCTGGGCTACATCAAAGATCATCTGGCCGCTGACCTTTCCTATCGCTGGTCGTGCCGTATGGCAATCTGCGGCTCGTGCGGCATGATGGTGAATAGGGTGCCGAAGCTGGCGTGCAAAACCTTCCTGCGGGAATATCCGGACGGTATGCAGATTGAGGCGCTGGGGAACTTCCCGGTGGAACGTGATCTGGTGGTCGATATGACCCACTTTATCGAAAGCCTCGAAGCCATCAAACCTTACATTATCGGCAATACCCGCACGGTCGGCGAAGGCCCGGGCAAGCAAACTCCGGCGCAAATGGAGAAATATCACCAGTTCTCCGGCTGTATCAACTGTGGTTTATGTTATGCCGCCTGCCCGCAGTTTGGACTGAATCCTGAATTCATCGGCCCGGCAGCTATCACGCTGGCGCATCGTTACAACCTCGATAACCGTGACCACGGCAAAGCACAACGTATGCCACAGCTCAACAGTCAGAATGGTGTCTGGAGTTGTACGTTCGTCGGTTATTGCTCCGAAGTCTGTCCGAAGCACGTCGACCCTGCCGCCGCCATTCAGCAAGGCAAAGTCGAAAGTTCGAAAGACTTCATGATCGCGAGGCTGAGACCGCAATGAGGGAGGAAAATATGACGACTCAAAGTACGGGCAGCAAACGTAAACCCTACGTGCGTGAGATGAAAGCCAGTTGGTGGAAAAATTTACCGTTCTACCGTTTTTATATGCTGCGTGAGGGCACGGCGGTTCCGGCAGTATGGTTCAGTCTCTTACTGCTGGCAGGGGTTTGCTCGTTACGTAACGGGCCTGAAAGCTGGGCGGGTTTTGTGAATTTTCTGCAAAATCCGGTGGTCTTGCTGATTAACCTGATCGCCCTGCTTGCGGCCCTGTTGCATACCAAAACCTGGTTCGAACTGGCACCGAAAGCCTCCATCCTGGTGCTGAAAGGTAAAAAGATGGGACCTGAACCGGTGATTGCCGGTTTCTGGGGCGTGACGATCGTTGTGACGCTGGTTGTTCTCGTCATCGCACTGTTTCTTTAAGGAGGCGACATGAAAAATACTCTTCCTAAACGTTCAGACGAGCCGGTGTTCTGGGGATTGTTTGGCGCGGGTGGTATGTGGAGCGCAATTTTTGCGCCGGTGATGATTCTGCTGGTGTGCTTCCTGCTGCCGCTGGGCTTTTTCCCCGGCGACGCACTGAGCTATCCACGCGTGCTGGCATTTGCGCAAAGCGGGATCGGGCGTCTGTTCCTGCTGCTGATGATCGTGCTGCCTCTGTGGTGCGGTCTGCACCGGATCCATCACTGCATGCACGACCTGAAGATCCACGTTCCGGCCGGAAAATGGGTGTTCTACGGGCTGGCGACGATCTTAAGTATCGTCACCCTTATCGTGCTGATCCGCCTCTGATCCGCAAAGATCTGACTTTCCAGCGGCCATCTCTCTGGCCGCTGTTTTCATTCTTTATCCGCAGGTTTTCCCTTTTTCTTTTTTGTTACCTACACTTAGAGAACATACTAAGGAAGGAAACTCCATGCGTATCTGGTCAAAACTCAGCGTTATCATCACAGCACTTATGTCAGTCGCGTGCAGCGTAACGCCGCCTGCTGACGTCAAAGTCGTCAATAATTTCGAACTCACCCGCTATCTCGGTACCTGGTATGAAGTCGCCAGACTGGACCATAGTTTTGAAAGCGGACTGGAACGCGTCACCGCCAATTACAGCCTGCGCGATGATGGCGGCGTAAAAGTGATTAATCGCGGGTTTAATCCGCAGAAGAATAAATGGCAGGAAAGTGAGGGCAAAGGTTACTTCACCGGATCACCTGCGCGCGCGGCGCTGAAAGTGTCATTCTTCGGTCCGTTCTATGGCGGTTATAACGTCATAGAACTGGATAAAGATTATCGTTACGCGCTGGTCTGCGGACCGGATAAAAGCTATCTGTGGATCCTGTCCCGTACGCCAACGCTGGATGACAGCGTGAAGCAGCAACTTCTGCAAACGGCGCAGCAGTACGGATTTGATACCAGCAAACTGGTGTGGGTGAAACAGCCTTGATGCTTACACCATAAAACTCGCGCCATAAAAACAACACTGCCTGCATCAACGTGCAGGCAGACATCAGTTTACTTAACGTTATTCGCTCGCTATTGCGCGCTTTTCTGAATGGCTTCCCCACCGGCAGACACATCTTCACCTACGCCACGCGTGGTGTTGCAGGCTGTTAAAGCAGAAGACAAGATAAGAACAGACAAGATAGCGAGGATACTTTTCTTCAGCATATAAATTTCCTTCCTATAAGAGAATGTAAAGTACGACACTTTTAGTGTAGCTAATTTTCTGGATATAGAAGGGAACAGGCAGGATTTTAAGACATTTGGTAAAACGAGGCTGAAGGGATCAGCCTGCTTTGGAAATTGCGCCACCCAGATGCTGGATGTCTTCACCGAAACCATGAACCGTGTTGCAGCCGGATAACGAAGCCAGCAGCATCACTGAAACCACGATAAACATCATCTTCTTCAACATGGTAAACATAATCCCATTCAACAAGTTGGGGCTGGAAAGCTGCGACAGGCATTCACCTGTGGCAGCTTTCATCCGGCGTAATAAGTATTGAGAACTTATTTAACGCGGGAAACGTATTCGCCAGAGCGGGTGTCACAACGGACGATTTCGCCGATCTGCACGAATAATGGCACTTTAACCACAGCGCCGGTGCTCAGGGTCGCTGGCTTACCGCCGGTACCTGCGGTATCACCTTTCAGGCCAGGATCAGTGTCCACAACTTCAGCTTCGATGAAGTTTGGTGGCTGAACAGCGATAGGACGGCCATCCCACAGCGTCACGATACATTCTGCGTTGTCCTGCAGCCATTTAGAGGCGTCAGAAACAGTTTTCTCTTCAACCTGATGCTGTTCGAAAGTCTCAGGGTGCATGAAGTGGTAGAACTCACCGTCGTTGTAGAGGTAGTTCATGTTGGTATCTACAACATCAGCGCCTTCGCATGAGTCAGTAGATTTGAAGGTTTTTTCTACACGGGAACCGGTCAGCAGACGACGCATTTTAACGCGTGCGAAAGCCTGGCCTTTGCCTGGTTTTACGAATTCACTGGATTCGATAGCGTAAGGCTCGCCCTCGAACATGATTTTAAGACCCGGACGGAAATCGTTGCTAGAATAAGTCGCCATGATGGCCCTCTAATTTTAAACTGGTATTAGCCAAAAAAATGGCAAACATTGTAACCCTAAACACGCCATTTAGAGAAGATTGGTTGTATCAACTCGGCGATGTTATCACTGACCCGGATGAACTGCTTACTCTTCTGGCACTTAACGACAATGCAGAACTGCAAAGTGGGCGTGAAGCCCGTCGTTTGTTCCCGCTTCGCGTGCCCCGCGCCTTTGTGGCACGTATGCAGCCGGGCGATCCACAGGATCCTTTATTGCTTCAGGTATTGACCGCACGCGAGGAATTTATTGCCGCGCCGGGCTTTACCACTGACCCGCTTGATGAACAACGCAGCGTTGTTCCGGGTTTGTTGCACAAGTATAGCAATCGCGCCCTGTTACTGGTGAAAGGCGGATGTGCGGTAAATTGCCGCTACTGTTTCCGTCGTCATTTCCCGTACCAGGACAACCAGGGAAATAAGGCTAACTGGGTTCAGGCGCTGGATTATATCCGCACTCGCCCGGAACTCGATGAAATTATTTTCTCCGGTGGTGATCCGCTGATGGCCAAGGATCATGAACTCGACTGGTTGATCGGTGAACTCGAAGAGATCGCGCACATTAAGCGGCTGCGTATTCATACCCGTTTGCCGGTGGTTATCCCTGCACGTATCACGGATGCCTTCTGCCAGCGCCTTGAAAAATCACGTCTTCAGGTGCTGATGGTGACGCATATCAATCACGCCAATGAGATTGATAATGCATTGCGCGCCAGCATGGCGAAGCTGAAAAGCCATGGCGTGACGCTGCTCAATCAGAGCGTGCTGCTGCGGGGCGTTAATGATTCTGCTGATGTGCTGGCGACACTGAGCAACGCGCTGTTTGACGCGGGTATTTTGCCTTACTACATCCACGTGCTGGATAAAGTACAGGGTGCGGCGCATTTCATGGTGAACGACGACGAAGCGCGCGTCATTATGAAAGGGCTGATGAGTAAAGTGTCAGGTTATATGGTACCGAAACTGACCCGTGAAATTGGCGGCGAGCCGAGCAAAACCATTCTGGATCTGCGGCTGAAGCAGTCTTAACACGTTCTTCCAACCCCAAATAATTCAAGTTGCAGGAAGGCGGCAAGTGATGGAGTCCCGATGAGCTTACTCAGGTAAGTGATTCGGGTGACTGAACG
>NZ_JYDF01000096.1:0-31989 GCF_003263525.1 Rahnella sp. NRRL B-41462
ATACCCGATTGGGCTGGCTTGCAGCAGGCTGTCCTGCAACTGCTTCGCATAGCGTGAAAATGCCGGACTGACGCGGAAATCGTCGTTGCGCGGGAAGGGTTCGTTAAGGCGATATCTTCCACTACCCGCCCCGGACGGGCGGCCATCATGATCACCCGCTGCGACAGAAATACCGCTTCGTGAATCGAATGCGTGACGAACACCACCGTCAGCCCCTGTTCCCGCCACAGGCGCAGCAGATCGCTGTCGAGCTTGTTGCGGGTGATTTCATCCAGCGCACCAAAAGGTTCATCCATCAGCAGCAGTTTCGGACGCGTCACCAGCCCGCGGGCAATGGAGACGCGCATCTGCATGCCGCCTGACAGTTCGCGCGGCAGGACTTTGGCAAATTTCCCCAGCCCCACCAGTTCCAGTGCTTCACTGACGCGGGTATTGGCTTCGGCTCGCGGCACGCCCGCCAGATCCAGCGGCAAACGCACGTTGTTCTGCACGTTGCTCCACGGCATCAGCGTGGCTTCCTGAAACACGAATGACAGCGGCACCTGCGCTTTTTCACGGCTGTCGCGCCGCCACAGCACCAGTTTGCCGTCGCTGGGTTCCGTCAGCCCGGCGACCATTTTTAACAGCGTACTTTTGCCACAGCCCGACGGGCCGAGCAGGGTGACGAATTCACCCTGATTGATGGTCAGATTGACCGGCAAAAGGGCGCGGGTGCCGTTGCTGTAAATTTTCTCCGCCGACAGCACTTCGATGGCAGGCACGGGCGGCGGATTGGCTGAGCGGACATCGCTCATCACGGTCAGTTTGGGGGCTGAATTCATGGCATAACCTTCGCGTCTTTGATCATGTCGAGGGTATAAGTCTGCTCAAACGGCACTTTATCCGCGTCGATCAGCTTGTTTTTCACCAGCATGTCCCAGGTCTTTTTCAGACGCGGTTCAGTGATGATGCCGATACCGCCGGTTTGTGCGTCGCCGCCGGTCACCAGCTCATACTTCTTCATCTGTGCGATGCCGAAGGCAATCTGGTCTGCCCCCATACGCGGGTTGGCCTGAGTGATAAGCTGGTTGCCCGCGGCCGGATCCTGCAAGTATTCCTTCCAGCCCTGCATCGACGCTTTCACGAAAGCGGCCACTGCTGCCGGGCGTTTTTTAACAGTATCCGCCATGCAGATAATCGAGTTGCCGTACGGCGGGTAACCCCAGTCGCTGAGCATGTAGACGTAGAACGGTTTGCCGCCTTTTTCGATCGAGAAAGGTTCGGAGGTGACATAACCCTGTTGCACCAGATTATTGTCTGCCAGGAACGGCTGCACGCTGAAGGTGTACGGACGGATTTTGGCACTCCCCAGCCCCAGTTCACTCTTCGCCCACGGCCAGAAAGAGGTATATGCCTCGGTGGCCAGCAGGAAGGTTTTGTCTTTCAGTTCCTGACCTTTCTCCACTTTGTCGTGGCTGATAAACACCGTCGGCGAATGCTGGAATACCGTCGCGACGGTCACCGCATGCACGCCTGCCTGCCAGGTTTCCAGCGCCTGACCGTTGTCGCCGAGCGTACAGTCAGCCTGTCCGGCGGCCATCAGTTGCATCACGTTGACCTGCGGGCCGCCCATTTTGATGCTGACATCCAGACCGGCGGTTTTGTACAGCCCTTTGGCCTGCGCCTGGTAAAAACCGCCGTGCTCCGCCTGCGCGTACCAGTTGGTCAGGAAGGTAAATTTCTCTTCCGCCATGCTGGTGGCAGAAACCCCGGCCAGCAGCACGGCCAGCAGGCTGTAAGTGAAGGGACGCTGTGTTTTCATCTTGAGAATTCCTTTATTCAGAGGCCAGAGAAGACGAAGGAGGAGTGAAGCTGGTTTGCACAAAGCCGTTCCAGTGGTGTTTTCCCCAGGTTGGCTCGCTGCGGGCTTTCCATTGCATGTGATGGATTTCGGTGATCGCCTGCGCCCAGCTCGCCGCCAGCGAATCGAGGATCGCGTGGCCCTGTTCAGCGGTTGCGCCGGTCGGGTCGCCAATGACGCCGCTCGGGCCAAAATCATAGGAAGCCCAGGCAGCGGCAGGGCGTCCCGATGACAGCGTCGGGCACGGGAATTCCGGCGGATAATTGGCGACGGCATGTTCGATGTGAACACATTCCGGTGCCAGCGCCAGCATTACAGCGGTTTCGCTGTGACCGGCATGCATCGCCATTTTCTGCTCCTGCGCGCTCAGGAACTGATTTTCCACGTTGGGCACGCGGAACACGTCGTGAGGGATCATGATCATGTCGCCGTGACGCAGGCGCATTTCCCGCGAAGCCATTTGCAGCACCTGCGGTTGTCCGCCGTGACCGTTAATCATCAGCAGCTTGCGGAATCCGGCGCGATACAGCGATTCGGCAATTTCTAAAACCGTCTGCAACAGCGTGTCGCCGGTTAAGGTCAGCGTGCCGGGGAAATTTAAATGTTCGTCAGATTTGCCGTAGGTGATGGGCGGAATAGCGTAAGCAGGAATAGCTTCCGGCAGCCGCGCCAGCGCATGACCCGCCACGCCGGAGGAGATTACGCTGTCAACCGAACACGGCAGATGCGGCCCGTGCTGCTCAATCGCACCGGTCGGTAAGACGATCACGGTGTTGGCTTTGTCGGGCAGGGCGGCAATGGCCGTCCAGCTCAGAAAAGGGAGAAAACGCGCTGCGGGAATATAACCGTTAATCATGCTGTGCCTCGTGGTCGGACATTTTAGGGTTAGCGGGACTGGGGTAACCAGGCGGTGGCTTCCACCTCAATCAGCACCCCGGCATCTGGCAGCATTTCGCTGACCTGCACCACGGTGGAAACCGGCGGCTGCCCGGGATAAAAGAGTTTTCTGACCCGGCTGTAATACGGGAAGTGATCGAGATTGCGAAAATACTGCACCAGCTTGATCACATCGCTCATTTGCCCGCCTGCGTCTTCAATGGTGTGGCGGATGCTTTCGAGCACATACCAGCTTTGCGCCAGAACCGGCCCCTGTTTGGCGTCAGTGGAGAATTCGCCGGTTTCGCCCAGGAGCAGGCGTGCTTCGGCGGGGATATCCTGAAAACCGCGCACGATGGTCGCCGTCTGCGGGTTAACGGGAATAATGCCGGAGAGAAAAACGAAATCACCGGCACGACGCCACGCGGCATATTTGGCGAGCGGTTTTCCCGCTCCCGCTTCAAGACTCATGGGATAACTCCTGATTCCAGGTACGTTGGTGCGTCAGCCTGCCGTGGTGAATAACCAGACGGGCCGCGCTGTGTAAAGGCCAGGTCAGGCTGTCGCTGCCCGGAAAGAGAACCAGCGTGGCGTCGCTGCCGGGCGCAAGTGGCAGGGCGTTCTGAGCCTCACCGGTCAGTGCGCCGACATCGCAAATAAGCCGTGACTGCTGATCAAAAACGTTTTCAAGCTGAAGCGCGAACAGGGCGCAGCTCAGCGTATCCAGCGGGTCATAACTGCCCGCCGGACAAAAGGCGTCCTGTACGTTATCGCAGCCAAGCAGCATCGGAATACCCGCCGCCTGTGCTTCTTTCAGCAGGGTGATACCGCGCTGGCGCGGCGTGCGACCTGTGACGGCGTCCTGCAACAGCAGGTTGGTCATCGGCAGCGCAATCAGCGTGACGCGCTGCGCCGCCAGCACACTCAAAATCTCCTGCGCCTGTTGTTCACTGCCGGAAGCCAGCGCACAGCCGTGGCTGCAACAGATATGGCCGCTGAATGTGCTCTCCGACAGGTAATCCGCCAGCCAGCTCAGGCCGTGTGCCACCGGCGAAAGCTCCTCGTCGATATGCAAATCCAGATTCAGTTTCCAGCGTGCGGCGCTGTGCATCAGGTGGGTCATCGCCGCCGGATCCCAGTTTGAGGAGTGGATAAATCCGCCCAGCAGGCAGTCTTTTCCGTTTTGTGCCACCGCGCGGGCGATGCGGTCAGCCGCTTCGGCATCGGCGAAAAAGCTCAGCGGTGCCAGCGCCACCCGCTCCAGCGTGACACCCGGTTGCGCCATCCCGCTCAGCTCAAGCCAGGCCTGCGGTGGCTCCACGTCAAACCAGTCAATGTGAGTGCGCAAACGGGTCACGCCGTTCGCCGCTGCCCAGCTCAGTGCCTTGCCGGCACGCTGGCGAATGTCAGCCGCCGTCCAGTGCTGACGGTCCTGATGCAGGGTTTCAATGGCCGCCAGCAGACCGGGTTTTGACGGGCGGCTGCGGGCAAGGGTGAAGGTTTTATCGAGATGCGCATGGGGTTCAACCAGCCCCGGTAACGCCAGTGCGCCGTGTGCGTTCCACAAATCATCTTGTTCTGGCTGATAAGGCGTCACGGACGCAATTTTGCCTGCATCAAAACGCACATCTGCCGTCACCGGTTCGCCTGCCTGCAAAGGCCATCCGTCGGGCAGCAACCACGCGGGGAGGCGAACGTTAGCAATGCCATTAAGTGTTGCAGCGGGGGTGGGAATGTTCATCGTCAGGCTCCGCGTGGACATTACAGGTCGAGGACCAGAACGGGACTTTTGGATCGCGAACAGCACAGCGTTATCTGCGTGTTCTCCGCTTTCTCTTCTTCAGTCAGCACGCAGTCGCGGTGATCGGGAATACCGTCGATCACGTCAGTAATACAGGAGCCGCAAATACCCTGTTCGCACGACAGCATAATATCGACTCTGGCACTTAATAAGATTTCAGCAATCGTCTGGTGCGGGCCGACTAAATAACGTTGTCCGGTGGAGTTAAGCTGAATATGAAATGCCTGACTGTCGGTTTCATTATTCAGATTCGCATTACTGAACCGTTCGAAAGATAATTGATTTTCCTGCCAGTGATGGGTCTGCATAATGTCTTTAAGCCGCTGAATAAATCCGTCCGGGCCGCAGGCCAGCACCCGCGTATTTTCATCCGGCTGCAACAAACTCAGTGGCGTGTTATGGCGCAGGGAATCGTTTGCGCTGCTGTCATGAAAAAAGACGTGTTTCGCTAAGGCAGGCGCGGTTAAACGCGGCAGAAACGCAATGTGCTCCCTGTCTGAAACAGAGTAATGCAGTTCAAATTCAATCTGTTGCTCAGCCAGGTGTTCCGCCATCGCCAGCAACGGCGTGATGCCGATCCCCCCGGCAAACAGTAAATATCGCCCGGCCTGTGGCAGCGGAAAATGATTGCGCGGTGCCGAGATCATCAGGTTATCGCCGGGGCGGAAATGATGATGAATGAAGTGCGAGCCGCCGGTGGAGTTTTCCGCCAGTTTGACGCAAATTTCATAATATTCACCGCTGCTGTTTTCACTGCACAAAGAATACTGGCGCGGGCCGAGTTCGGGAATAAAAACGTCAATGTGTGCTCCCGGTAAATAAGCCGGTAATAAACTTACTTGCTGCGCAACCAGCTGCAGGGAAATATTCCCGACACCGTTGATATTGGCGGTTTTAATTGTAACAGGGATTAATCCGGCATCTTTCATCGTCATTTACCGTATTGACTCGGGTGAAACATTCATAAAAAGGGGAGTCGGTCCGTTTGCCGCATAACCCGCTGTCTTAACGCGCATTACTGCGCGGAGCCGGCCTGATGAGCGGTGAAACGATTGTTCCCGTTGCAATGAAAGCTACGTTATTGTTATAAAACTGTTGCGTCCAGCGCTTTGATTCGCACATCCCGTTGCATAAAAGAGAGCACTCATTATGTTCGCATTCTCCCGGTTTCTGCTGTACTTCACTGAGGTCGCCCGCCAGGGATCGTTCCGTAAGGCGTCGGAAACCCTGCACGTTGCCGCATCGTCAATTGACCGGCAGATATTGCGGGTTGAAAAAGAATTAGCCATGCCGCTGTTTGAGCGACATCCCACCGGGCTGCGGCTGACGGCGGCGGGCGAGCTGTTACTGCATGCTGCCAATAACTGGAAAAAGGATTTCTCGCGTGTCTGCGAACAGCTCGACGATCTGCGCGGGTTACGGCGCGGACACGTGCGCATTGCCACCATTGATGCCATCAACCGGCAGTTTTTCTCGTCGATGCTCAAAAAGGTGCATCTCGAGTATCCGAACATTTCATTCACACTGACCACCATGAACAACGTGGACATCCAGCAGGCGCTGATGTCGGGCGATGCTGATTTCGGACTGATGCTGAATCCGCAAAGCTCCCGCGAGTTGCAGGTGCGGGCTTTTGCCGAAATCGATTTGGGTGTTGTTGTGCCGAAAGGGCACCCGCTCGGGGGCAGAAGCGGCGTGCGTTTTAATCAGTGCATGGAATATCCGTTTATCCTGCCCGCCGCGCCGCTGATGCTGGCCGAGCCGGTGCAGGCGCTGATGAATATCAACGGCGACATGATTCATGAGGTCGCGGTATCGAATAACATCCACATGATCCGCTCGCTGATTAAGGAGAAAATGGGCATCGGCATTCTGTGCTGGCTCGATATCATGGATGAGGTGAAAAGCGACGAACTGCAGTTTATTCCGCTGACCGATCCGCAGTTAAAAACCTTCACGCTCTCCCTGTGCGTCGCCCCTTCACGACAACTTTCTCTGGCCGCTTCGATGATGCTCAAACAACTGGAGATGTTATTCAGCCAGATCCAGACGCCGGGGCGCGACCGGCGCTGATTTGCACTGATTTGGTGCCTGGCGCTCTGTGATGAATCAAAGGTTGCAGGGTGTGATGTCTGTTTATCCCGACAAGGCGCAGGGAAAGCGCGTCTGCGAAGTTGGCATCGTTTTTGTATAGTTAAACGTGAGTAGAAGCGGTCAGTGCAGGCAACTGCGCGGGACATTGCTCAGCAACCATTTCGCGGTTCATTTTGAGCCGGTCAGGGGGGCTGAGCCGCGTTTGCTTATCCTCCCTCCGGCGATGATTAGGAGAGGAGCAATGAAGTCAATTTCCCGCATTCCCCTGTCTTGCTGCGTGCTGAGCACGCTGATTGCTGGTGCTTTCTCACTGTCGGCGCAGGCCGATGAGAAAATCGCGCTGCTGACTTCCTGGTACGCGCAGGCTGAACAGGGCGGCTATTATCAGGCGCTGGCGACGGGCATTTACAAACGTTACGGGCTGGATGTCAGTATTCAGTCCGGCGGCCCGCAGATCAACGGCATGCAGTTACTGTTGTCAAAACGCGCGGATGTGATCATCGGTTATGACCTCCAGTTGCTTGAATCCGTGCAGCGTGGTTTTCAGGCCAAAGCTATCGCCGCCCCTTTCCAGTTCGACCCGCAGGGTTTACTGACGCATGCGTCCGTGACGTCGCTCGACGGCCTGAAAGACAAAACCATTCTGGTGTCCAGCTCCGGGCAATCGACCTGGTGGCCGTGGCTTAAGGCGCGTTATCAGCTCAGTGATTCTCAGGTTCGTCCGTATACCTTCAACATTCAGCCTTTCGTCGCCGACGGGAACGTGGCGCAACAGGCGTATGTCAGCTCTGAAGTGTTTCAGGCGCAGAAGGCTGGCGTGAAATCCAATTTCTTCCTGTTCTCGGAGCACGGCTATCCGCCTTACGGTGGCATTCTGATCACCCGCCCGGAACTTATCAGCAGCCGTAAAGACGCGATGGCGAAGTTCGTAAAGGCGTCGATGGAAGGCTGGGTGAGTTATCTGCAAAATCCCGCGCCGGGTAATGCGCTGATCAAAAAGGATAACCC
Organism: Rahnella sp. NRRL B-41462; assembly: GCF_003263525.1. Classification (NCBI taxonomy): domain Bacteria; kingdom Pseudomonadati; phylum Pseudomonadota; class Gammaproteobacteria; order Enterobacterales; family Yersiniaceae; genus Rahnella; species Rahnella sp. NRRL B-41462. The sequence continues at coordinate 7,620 of NZ_JYDF01000096.1, forward strand.
GAAGATGACCGACGACCTGCTGGCCTGGGGTGTTGAGCAAATCAAAGCGCACCACCTGATTGATGGCGGCGACGCAGCGACGCAGGGCTGGGGCACCATGACCGAAGCCCGCTGGCAGAAAACCCGTGATTTCATGGTGAACGCCAAACTGCTAAACGCGGATACCGACTGGAAGCAGGCGTATACCACCGAATTTGTTGAGCACATGCAGGTTAAACCCTGAGGAGTGTTGCGATGTCATCTGACTCTTTACTGATTAAAAATGCGCACGCCATCCTCACCGGTCTGCCGGGAGAAGCCGCGCGTCACGCCGGGCCGGATATCCGTGTGCGTAATGGCGTCATCGAGGCGATCGGCCCCCTGACGGCGTTGCCCGGCGAGCGCCTGATTGATGCCCGCGATTGTGTGGTCTATCCGGCCTGGGTCAATACGCATCATCATCTGTTTCAGTCATTGCTCAAAGGCGAACCGCAGGGATTGAACAAAAGTCTCACTGCATGGCTAAGCGCGACGCCTTACCGCTTTCGCGCCACGTTTGATGAATCCACCTTTCGCCTCGCGGTGCGTATCGGCCTGACCGAACTGCTGCGTTCCGGCTGCGCCACCGTGGCGGATCACAATTATCTTTACTGGCCGGATATGCCGTTCGATACCTCGGAAATCCTGTTCAGTGAAGGGGAGGCGCTGGGTATGCGCATTGTGTTGTGCCGGGGCGGCGCAACGCAGGGGCGGGCGATTGAGCAGGATTTACCGCAGGCGCTGCGACCGGAAAATTTCGACCACTATATGGCGGACATGGAACGGCTGGTTGGCCGCTATCACGATCCAAAACCGGCGTCTCTGCGTCGTGTGGTGATGGCACCGACGACGCTGCTGCATTCGGCGCCCGGTGCGCAGTTGCGTGAAATGGCGAAACTGGCGCGCAGTTTAGGTATCCGGCTGCACAGCCATTTGTCAGAAACCGTGGATTATCTCGATGCGGCGCGCGCTAAATTCGACATGACGCCGGTGCAGTTTTGTGCGGAACACGACTGGCTGGGGGACGACGTGTGGTTTGCGCATCTGGTTAAGTTACTGCCGCAGGAGATTGCGATGCTGGGGCAAACCCGTACCGGTATCGCGCACTGCCCGCAAAGTAACGGGCGTCTGGGCAGCGGCATCGCTGATTTGCTGGCGCTGGAACAGGCTGGCGTACCGGTTTCGCTGGGTGTTGACGGCGCGGCATCCAACGAAGCCGCGGATATGCAAAGTGAAGCGCATGCCGCCTGGCTGTTGCAGCGCGCCCGAAAAGGCATGCTGGCGAAGCCGCGCTATGACGGCGGCACCTTTGAGGGCGGCGGCGATGCGGCATCCATCGAAGACGTGGTGCGCTGGGGCAGCGCGGGCGGGGCGCAGATCCTCGGCCTGCAACAGAGTGGCACCGTGCAGGTGGGCATGCTGGCGGATATCGCCATTTACCGGCTGGACGACCCGCGTTACTTCGGCCTGCACGACATGGCAATCGGTCCGGTGGCCTGCGGCGGCCGCGCCTCACTGAAGGCGCTGATGGTCAATGGCCGCGTCATCGTCGAAAACGACGTCATTCCCGGTCTCGATCTGGACGCCATGCGCCATGAGGCAATGTCTGCCGTTCGTACCCTGCAACAGCGCGCTGCGGGCCAACCTAATTGATTCTGAAGGATAAAAAAATGACACAATCCACTCACACATCATCAGCTCAAACACAAGGCTATGCATTACAGGAACTGGAGAAAGAAGCGGGAATGGGCGCGATGGGCGAAGAGACATTTACCCGCGAAGTGCGTTGCATCGATCTTTCAGATTTCGAAAACCGTAAAAGTGAGATCGCCGACGAACTCTGGCGTGCAGCGGTGGAAATCGGCTTCTTTCAGGTGAGCAATCACGGCATTGCGCTGGCCGATATCCGTCAGGCATTCAGCATGACAGAAGATTTCTTCTCGCTGCCCGACGAAGTCAAAGCGCAGTATCCGCTGGCGCGTAACGCCGGTTGGGAAAATAAGTCTCAGGTACGTCCGTCGACCCGAACGCCGGATCAGAAAGAGTCCTACCAGATCACCCGTCCGCTGATGGAGTCGCTGTGGCCGGGCGAACAGGAACTGCCAGCCTTTAAAGACACCATGCTGAGTTTTGAATCGCAATGCTGGCAACTGGGCATGAAATTGCTTTCCTGTTTTGCGCTCAGACTGGGTTTCCCCGAACACTTTTTCGAGCAGGCACACAATCCTGATCAGCAAACCTATCAGAGTACGCTGCGTATGTTGCACTACTATGCCACTGAACAATCGGAACAAGGGATGTGGCGTGCCGGTGCGCACACGGATTTTGACTGTCTGACGCTGCTGTTCCAGCGTCCCGGTCAGGGCGGCTTGCAGGTTTGTCCGGGCAAGGATCGCGAAAGCCAGCAGTGGACCAGTATCGAACCGCGCGAAGACGTGATCACCTGTAATATCGGCGACATGCTGATGCGCTGGAGCGACGATCAGTTGCCCTCCAATTTCCATCGGGTGAGAAGTCCGCTGCCCGGCGAATATCAGGGCGCGCGCTATAGCCTGGCGTTTTTCTGTCAGGCTAACAAAGACGTCGAAATTCTGGGGCCGCAGGCGAAGTATCCGGCCATCAGCGCGGAAGCTTATCTGCAACAGCGTATTCAGGCGAATTTCGCTAAAGGGTAAGCGGTCATAAAAAACAAAAAGCCCGCTGAGTTTACTCACGCGGGCTTTTTTGTCTCTGTCAGGCGGTGGTATTGATATTCCGACCGATTGCCGGATTAGCAGGTAACGCGGGGATCGCGTCAATCATGCTGGTCACTGCCGTCTGCTGACTATCCAGCGACTTTTTCAGCAGGATATTGTTGACCTGAGTGCTGGTATCCAGACTATTAAGGCCGGTCGCCAGCGATGCAATTTGCGAAACATCCATTTTGTTCTCCTGTTCGGTACAACATAAAAGGAACTGATGCGGGCATGAAACTGAAAGGTTATCGGCAGTTTCCGTAATAACTGTAGCGATAAATACAGCAGACCTGGCAGCCGCTTAAAGACGCTCCCGATTCCGCACGCAAGTGGAAAAGGCTCTGTAGCCTGTATCGCCTCAGGAATTACGGTTATAATCGCGCAAATTATTCAACGGATTTAGAAACGAAAATGACAAAACTCTCCTTACAAGAGCAACTGCTGAAAGCAGGATTAGTCACCAGCAAAAAAATGGACAAAGTGCAGAGAACGGCGAAAAAATCACGCGTTCAGGCGCGCGAGGCCAGAGAGGCGGTGGAAGAAAATAAAAAAGCGCAGATGGAGCGTGATAAGCAACTGAGCGAACAACAAAAACAAGCTGCCTTATCTAAAGAATATAAAGCGCAGGTGAAGCAACTGATTGAAATGAACAAGATCGTCATTTCAACAGGCAATATTGATTTTAACTTCACCGATAATAATCTGATTAAAAAAATGGTGGTGGATAAGACCACCCAGTCTCAGCTGATTAGTGGTCGTCTTGCCATCGCGCGTCTGGTTGCTGATCACAGCGGCGAGACGCAATATGCCATTATTCCCGCAAGCGTTGCGGATAAAATTGCCCAGCGCGATGCCAACAGTATTGTATTAAACAGCGCGCTGAGTCAGGAAGAGCAGGATGAAGAAGATCCGTATGCTGATTTCAAAGTGCCGGATGATTTGATGTGGTAGTTCCGCTTGCCCGGCGCTGCCCGTGACGGATAATGACACTCAGTTACGGGCATCTGCCGGGGCATCTGAATACAGCCACTTTTCTGCCGCCGCGCGGATCCGGTGTTAACCTGAGACGATCAGTAGGGGATGCCCTCACCAAAAGCGCCGTCAGTTAAACAAATCTCTGCTGCGAAAAGGGCGCCCTGACGCAAGCTTTGGGACAGCGTATCGCCTTTAACATGCGCCAGCAAAAAAGCCGTGATAAAAGCATCTCCTGCCCCAAGCGTGTCTGCCGGCGTGATATTTTCCGATGGCTGACTGATCCAGATACTGCCATTGAACAGTAACGCCCCCTCAGACCCGCGCGTTGCAACAGGCAGGCGACATCCCGCATGCCATGCCGTTTCCAGTATCTCGCGGGTTTCTTCCATGCTGCGTTCAGCGCATGAGAAAAACCCGTAGTCTAACTGACGACATAACGGGCCTATCTTTCCGGCATCAAAATCATCAGAAAAATCATAGGATAAGCTGCCGGGTAGCATACTTAATTCGGGCAATAGCGCATCAACATAGCTATAAGCGCTGGTATGTATCAGCGAAAACTGACCTAGCCAGGGCATATCGGTTAACACAAAATCCATCGACGTCGTCTGCCGGATCCCCCCGGCGTTGGAGTCAATAAACCGTCGCTCCCCCTGATCAACGGTCAGACTGGCATAACCATTTTCACCCGGTACGACCCGGCAATGAGAGGTATCAATCTCCCTTGCTGCCAGGACGCGGCGAATATGTTCTGCCGCGCTGTCGTCGCCGAAAACGCCCAGATACGCCGCATTTGCGGATAATAAGCGGGCGTACACACTGAAGTTAAGCGCGTTTCCTCCCGGATAACCGATACCTGTATGGGTATACCGGTCAATCACGTTATCGCCCAGGCCAAGTACTCTCATGTTGTCATCTCCTAATAAGCGACCTGTCCCATGTATCGTCGTGTTTCCAGCGGATGTTGACGTATCTTCGCTAATGCCGCGCGATATTCGCACATCACACTGTAGAAGAGGACGGGGTTAAAATACTCCACCACGCTGGCGGGTATGACGCCAAGCCCCAGCTCTTTTGCATCCACAATTTCCACCTTATTTCCGTACTGCCGAAGGAAATCGCGCACTCTTTCATCAAGTGCCCTGGTGCGGCCTTCGTTCATCATCAGGATCCAGGGGGTATTCATATCTGTCACTTCAAACGGACCATGGAAGAATTCGCCACTATGAATTGATGCCGCATTCAGCCACTGCATCTCCATTAATGAACATATGGCAAAACCATAAGCATGTCCGTAGGAAGCCCCGCTGGACAGAATGTAGAAAAGTGATTCCCGGCTGTAGCGCTCAGCAAAGGCGGCGCAGCGCGCCTGAACCTGCTGTCTGGCCCGGAAGATAATCCCATCAATTTGCGCCATGCCTGCCTGGAAATCGGCATATCCGGCATAACCCCCGGTCTGTTGCAAGGCTTCGACGCAAAGACTCAAAATGATTGCCATCGGGTTATTAATCACCTGGCTGTCATCTCCCCAGGCATAAAGCAAATTTCTGTCAGAAAAGCCGATAAGGTCTGCATTTTCATTGTGCGTCAGTGTCACCGTAACGCTGCCCCGGCTTTGGGCCAGTTTGGCCGCCGCGACAGACTCTGTGGTATTCCCGCCATGTGAGCAAACAATCGTCAGGGATTGAGGGCCTAATGTCTTTGGCGCGGCATGAACAAACTCGTTTGCGGTCATCATGTAACTGTGTAAAGCCGTCGACTCACTGTTAAGAAAATAATTTGCCGGATACATATCCACCAGCGACCCGCCGCAGGCCACAAGAAACACCTGGCTCAGTCCCCCCTGCGGGAGGAAGCGCTGTTCGATAAGAGAGGAGATAATTGCTGAAGTATTCATAAATCAGTCACCGTACACATTGAAATTGAAATATTTTTTAGCCAGCCGGTCATAAGTACCGTCATTGCGTATCGCCTTAATCGCCCCGTTGAGTTGTTCCAGCAGTTCGCTATTTTGCTTCGAAATGCCAATACCGGTACCCGGGCCAAAAATGGCATCATCTTTTACCTGTGGTTCAATCAGGCTGAAATTCTTTCCCTGGGGTTTGTCCAGTAACGCGGTGGTCACCACCGTCGCATCGTCCAGCGTCGCGTCCAGACGGCCGACGACTAAATCGGCGTAAACTGCCTCTGCTGCGGGATAGGAAACCAGTTCGACGCCTTGTGATTGCCAGTGTTTCTTCGCGTAGGCTTCGAACACTGAGCCTTGCTGCACGCCCACACGCTTACCACGCAGAGATTCGGCCAGAGGTTTGAGGCCGCTGTCTTTTGAAGCCACCAGATACGCCGGTGTGTTGAATAATTTATCGGAGAAGTTGATCGCTTTTTTACGCTCATCTGTAATCGACAACGAAGAAATAATGGCATCGAATTTACGCGCCTGAAGCGCGGGGATCAGACCATCAAATCCGTTTTCAACCCAAATACATTTCGCCTTGAGCTGAGCGCAAATCGCATTACCCAGATCAATATCAAACCCCTGCAGGCTGCCATCGGCAGCTTTAAACTCAAAGGGCGGAAATGTCGCGTCAGTACCAAACCGGATTTGTTGCTGCGCTGATGCGTGACCGGAAAGCCCGATCATCGCAAGGCCAAGGGAAAATAGGGCAAGCGTTTTTTTCATCATTCACTCCCGTTAAATATACCGTAAAATGTACCATGAAAGATATACGCCAGCAGGTAAGAATACGCAATCAATTTAATGATTTTAATCAGGTATAATAATAAGTTATGATGTTATGGTCTGTTTTTTTATCGGTGATTACCGTTCTGTGAAGGATATTTCCGGTGACAGATCAACGACTCATTGGCTAGAATAACTCCTGTTTTTTAATTTTATTGGGCTATAAAACAGACCATGACTGAGTTAAGTGAAAGTAAACGCCGCCCGCGGAAAGCCTATCTGGCGGCCAGGCAGGTGCTGCTGAATTTGTTAAACACGGAATTCAACGAAGGCGATCAAATTCCGGCAGAACGTGATCTGTCGGGCCTGTTGGGTATCAGCAGGATGACATTACGAAAAATTACAGATGAGCTTGTGAGCTGCGGAATGCTGGAAAGGCGGGGAAACCAGGGGACATGGCTGACTGAGACCACGATACAGCGGCCACTGACGCAGACAATCGAGCACGGCATCAGCAAAATCACGGAGTTAAATGGTGCGGTAGCGGGCAGCCGGTTGATTTATTTTCAGGAGGCCCAAGCCAGCCCGCGTATTGCCGCATTACTAAAAATTCAGGCTGGCGACCCTTTGGTGATGATTAAACGCCTGCGTCTCGCTGACGGTGAGCCTTTTTGTCTGGAAACCAGCTACCTGCCAAGGGCGATTATTCCGAACCTGACCGCTGAGATGCTTGAGCAGAGCGGTTCGCTGTATCGTCTTCTGGCAGAAAACTACGGTGTTTTAGGCGTTTCAGACGAAGGCACGCTCCGCGTGACCCTAATGAATGAAGAAGAACAGACGTTATTAAATGCACAACCCCATAGTCCTGCTCTGGTGTATCGGGGGGTGATTACTGACCGCTTGAATCAACCGGTTGAATATTTAGTGTCAGTAAACCATCCCCAGCGGGTGACATTTCGCATAAGCCACGGTAAATAGGTTTCAGTTCAGGCTCATGAATCACCAGACATCCCGGTGCTCAAAATCCGGCTGCGGCAAACCTCCAGAATCTCATCCGCAAGAGACGAATCATCAGGGCAGGCGCGGGATAACACCAGCGCACCGACAAGATGGGCAATCGTGTCAATCAGGTCGGCACGCGTGCTGCCTTCCACCTCTTTTTCGTTTCCTAAAACTGCCAGCTGACGTTCAATTCCGGCGGCAAATGCCGCCTTGATTGACGCAGACTGACGGGCTGTATCGGCGCCCAGTGCCGACATCACGCACCCCTTTCCCATATCAGCCCGATGTTGTCGGGAGAGGTAGTATTCAATAAATTTTTCCCGGTCTACACCTGCCGTGCTTTCTGCGGATCGCCTGAAACCGCAGCTCATCGCCTCCGACATCAGATCAGCCTTGGAACCAAAGTGTTTGTAGAATCCGCCGTGGGTTAAGCCTGCCGCAGACATCAGTTCCGCCACGCCCACGCCATCGTAACCGCGCTCACGAAAAAGTTCTGAGGCCGTTTCTACAATGCGCATCCGGTTTTCCCGAACCTGCTCTTTTGACACTTTCATGCTTTCCTGCCCCTCTCAAAAATAGGGTTTAAGTATACATTGATGATGACCATAATCAAACCGGTTGACTTTATAGATTATGATCATCATCATTATATTGACCTTTGACCCACCACTTAGCAGGCGAATAAACATGACCAACCGACCACTATTTCAACCCTATGATCTTGGCTCAATAACACTGGCCAACCACATCGTGATGGCACCGCTGACACGTAACCGGGCCGGAGCGGGGCTGGTGCCGGGCGAACTGGCGGCGACCTACTACGCCCAGCGTGCCACCGCAGGATTGCTGATTACCGAAGCGACGCAGATCTCCGCACAGGCGCAGGGTTATCAGGATACACCGGGGATCTATACACAAGCTCAGATCGATGGCTGGCGCAAAGTGACTGACGCCGTGCATGCCAAAGGCGGGCGCATATTTGTACAGTTATGGCACGTGGGACGAATTTCGCATGTCGATTACAGCCCGGTGGCGCTGCGCCGGTTGCGCCGTCCGCCATCCGTGCTGAGACCAAGACCTTTGTGAACAACGGTTTTGCTGATGTCTCTGAACCACGTGCGCTGGCGTTGCAGGAAATACCGGGGATTATCGACGATTTCAGAAAGGCATCGGCCAATGCCATTGCCGCCGGATTTGACGGCGTGGAGATCCACGGCGCGAATGGATATCTGCTGGAACAGTTCCTGAAAGACGGCGCAAACCAGCGTACCGATGAGTACGGCGGCTCTGTCGGGAATCGTGCGCGCCTGCTGCTGGAAGTCACGGCGGCCGTAAAAGATGAGATCGGCGCAGAACGCACTGGCGTACGCATTTCACCGGTGTCACCTGCTAATGCGATTTCATGCAGTGATCCGCAGCCACAATATGATTACCTCGCTGAACAACTCGATGCATTGGGCATCGTGTATCTCCATGTGGTTGAAGGCGCGACGGGCGGCCCGCGTGATGTATCACCGTTCGATTACGACTCCCTGCGCCGCCGTTTTAAAAACACCTACATCGGTAACAATGGCTATGACCTGGAACTGGCGTCCGCTCAGCTTGCGCAAGGCAAAGCCGATCTGTTCGCGTTCGGTCGTCCGTTCATCTCCAACCCGGATCTGGTTGAAAGGCTGAAGACGGGCGCGCCTCTGGCCTCGCTCAATCCTGAAACTCTTTATGGCGGTGGCGCAGCGGGATATACCGATTACCCGTCGCTGACGGAGACCAGCAAGTAAAGCCCTACCTACATCGCACATTGCGGATTTTGTTTACACATTAAGAAAGAAGATCAACTTATGACTAAAGCTTCAGTTCTCATCACAGGCGCATCCACGGGTATTGGTGCTGTTTACGCGGAACGGTTTGCCCGCCGGGGCCACGATCTGGTTCTGGTCGCGCGCGACAAAGCGAAGTTAGAAACACTGGCCGCGCGTCTGCGACAGGAAAATGGCATTTCTGTCGACGTTCTGCCTGCCGACCTCACGCAAACGCGTGATTTAGCCGCGGTCGAAGCCCGTCTGCGTGAAGACACACGGATTGGCATTCTTATCAATAACGCAGGTATCGCGCAGTCCGGCAGTTTTACCGAGCAGACGCCTGATTCGATAGAAAGCCTTATCGCGCTTAACGTCACCGCCCTGACCAGACTGGCCAGTGCCGTGGCACCACGCTTTGTGCAAGCGGGTGAGGGATCGATCGTCAACATCAGTTCCATCGTCGGACTCGCCCCGGAATTTGCCATGACGGTTTACGGTGCAACCAAAGCCTTTGTGCTTTTCCTGTCTCAGGGAATGAATGTCGAGCTGTCATCTAAAGGCATTTATATCCAGGCGGTGCTCCCTGCGGGCACTTATACGGAAATCTGGGACCGTGCGGGTATCGACATCAGTAACTCGGCAAAATTCATGGAAGTGGGCGAGTTAGTGGATGCCGCACTGGTGGGCTTTGACCGCCGTGAACTGGTCACCATCCCGCCTTTACATAATGCTGCCCGCTGGGACACCCTCGATGCTTCACGTCAGGCGCTGCTCTCAGACATCAAACAAGATGAAGCCGCTGAACGATATAAAGCACAGTAATCAATGAGGTGCACTGTGCAGAACGGTCTTCCGGCTGTTCTGCACAGCGGTAAATCCGACATAAATCCCTTACAGCCTGTCCTCTCATCAGCGATGAGAAACTTTAAACACATCATGAAGGCCTTATTCAGCATGACAAAAAAACGTGTAGCACTGGTTACCGGTGCGTCCTCAGGTATTGGCGAAGCGTCTGCCTGTAAACTTTTAGCCGCTGGATTTACTGTATATGGCACGAGCCGGCGTGGTTCACAGGCGGGAAAACATCCGTTTCCGTTACTGACGCTGGATGTGACCGACGACGCTTCTGTCGGAGCCGCCATTGAGGAGTTGCTGCGTCTGGAGGGGCAGATCGATGTTCTGGTGAACAATGCGGGCTTTGGGGTCGCTCCGGCGGCGGCGGAAGAAAGTTCTGTCGATCAGGCCAAACACATTTTCGACACCAACTTTCTGGGCATCGTCAGGTTGAGCCGGGCAGTGATCCCTCATATGCGCCGTCAGGGCAGCGGACGCATCATCAATATCGGTTCGATACTCGGCATCGTTCCGTTGCCGTATGTGGCACTTTATGCGGCCAGTAAGCATGCGGTGGAAGGGTATTCGGGTGCACTGGATCATGAACTGCGCACGCAGGGCATCAGAGTTTCTGTCATCGAACCTGCTTACATGAAAACACAGTTTGAAGCCAATAATATCGAGCCGGATGCCAGGCTTCAGGAGTATGACCAGATCCGGGCTAAGCTGACGAAAGTGGTGAGCAAGGCAATGGCTGAGGCGGAAAGTCCGGAGGTGGTGGCTGACGTGGTGGTTAAAGCGGCTCAGACTTCACGTCCTAAGATTCGCTATACGGCGGGAAAGCTGGCTGGTCAGTTGAATTTTATTCTCAGATTCGCCCCTGCGTCATTCCTGGATAAGGTGGTGCGCAAAAGTCTTCAGCTTGATGCGAAAAAATAAATGAAGAATAAGACGATGAAAGCATTTACGTTTAAACGCTACGGTAAATCCCCTGAGCCGTACACTAATAAGATATCTTTGACACTGACGCCTGTTTGGCGCAGGCGGATGCGCCGGTTAATCCTGAGGATTTTAGCGGTCAAAAACGACACTCTGAGTTCGGAGTGTCATTCGACATTGGAAAAAAGAGTATTTCATTTCAGCGGGTTATTTGCGCAGCGGGGTTTTCCTGAATTTCCGATAAAACCGTATCAGAAGCCACATGCCAGGGGGTAAGCGCCGCCATTCGTGCAAGAACCTCAACCCCCTGCGACATACCGGGTGCAGCAGATGACATATCCTGCCCCAGTTCCCCGAGGTTGATGGACGGGTGATAACCCGCATATTCAGCACAGTCTTTCAGACCGTTAAGGACAAGCTGGCGGGCAGTGTCATCCGCCATACCTTTCCCGGTCAGCCAGCACGCTAAGCCTTCCGCCAGAAAATAAAAGCCATGACTCATACAAAGACTGACCGTGGCTAAGTCAAAGTCCGGCTCGTCAGGCAAGACGGTCAGGGGGCCCAGCAGGGAAAATAAACGCTGAACCTCTTGATCAGCACCAGTCAGGATCACGCTCGATTTATTGATTTCAGCGGCGAAGGAAAACATCAGTCTGACACAATCAGTGTGTCTGAATAGCTTTCGCAGACTCTGTGAGGGCAGCCCCGGCACCAGTGAAACCAGCGTTTGCGCGCTTCGCAACTGCACCTGATTGGCCATTTCATTCAGAGCATGGCGATCCACGCCGGTAATAATGACATCAGTCTCATTGATGACATCCTGGTAACTGTCCAGCGTCCAGCAGGGGAACTCTCTTCCCAGCTTGCGCACGCGTTCGTTGTTTCCCGAAACCAGAAATACCTCTGCATCAGGCGCGGCAAGAAACAATCCTCGTACCAGTTTTTCAGTTAACGCGTCTACCTCCAGAATACCTATCCTTTTCATCAGTCCCCCGGTTATCAGTACGGCTCTGTCGTGTTATCAACGGTAAAAAGGTCGTCACGTCTGTGACACAAGTAAGGGAAGATCTGCGGCATCTTATGGTGTGGCCGTTTCCGGTGGCTGCCAGCCTCCGCCGAGCGCCCTGAACGTTGCAACAGCCGCGCGCGCAGATTCTGTCTGCGCCTGCGCCCTGGCGTCGGAAGCCTGTAACAGGGTTTCATCGTTGTGCAGGACGTCCATCAGGCTGGCCGTTCCCTGCCGGTAAGCGATAAAAGATGACTGGCGGGCGCTGGCCAGGGCGGTTTCACCACGGGTCAGCATGGCTGCCTGTGTTTCACGATTGACCAGAGCAGAGAAAGCATTTTCGACGTCTTCGGTGGCGCGTAATACCGACAGGCGATAGGCCGCGAGCGCTTCGGCTTCCTGGCCTTTCGCCTGATCTATCTGGGCGTTGATGCGACCAAAATCGAAGAGCCGCCAGCGCAGTCCCAGCACGGCTGCCGACTGGCTGGCACCGCCGGAGAACAGGTTGTCGCCCGACACAGCCGTTGCGCTGCCGAGCAGGGCACTGAGTGAAAACTTCGGATAATACTCACTGACGGCCACGCCGATGCGTGCACTCGACGCCGCGAGATGGCGCTCCGCCACGATAATATCGGGTCTGCGGCGCAACAGGTCGGCAGGTGTGCCCGTTGAGGCTATCTGCGGAGCCTGCGGTATGGCACCCGGCAACGCTAACTGACTGCGATGGGTGCCGGGAGGCGTGCCAAGCATGACATCTAATGCATTCATGGCCGCATCAAGCCCGGTACGGAGAACCGGTACGGTTGCCTGAACCTGCGCCAGTTCCCCTTCGGTCTGGCGAACCTGATACGCCGGAGCCAGTCCTTTAGCATTCAGGAGTTGTACCTTTTCCAGCAGCTCCTGCTGCGTACTGACCTGTTTCTCCGCGATGGACAGCCGGGTTTGTAATCCGCGCAGGGTGATATAGGTATCGGCAGTCTGAGCCGCGACGGCAAGACGGGTGGCGGCGACGCCCGCTTCGGAAGCCTGATAGTCAGCCAGTGCAGCCTGACGCCCGCGTCGCAGCCCCCCAAATACGTCAATCTCCCAGCTTGCGTTGAGATCGGTTTCATAGCTATTGCCGTAGCGATTATAATCCGGCGTTGCGCTGAGAACCTGACCCAGCGGGGTTTCGGCCGACTGATACGCGCGTGCCGCTTGCCCGCTGACGTTCCCTGAAGGTAACAGCGCTGCTGTGGCCGCGCCCAGTCCGGCGCGTGACTGGGCCATGCGGGCGGTGGCCTGTGCGAGATCGAGATTCTGCGCGAGGGCGTCGGTAACGTACTGACTTAACAGGGGATCGCCGAAGCCGTCCCACCAGACGGCAAAACTGGCGGGTCTGGAGGCGCTTCTCTGCTGGACGGCAGACTGTGCCTGATAGCGTTCAGGAAGGGGGGCATCCGGGCGATGATAATCCGGCCCGACGGCGCAACCCGCCAGTAAGGCGCTGCTCACCACCAGTGCAAGAGTACGGAGGGGGAACATTGATATTCCTTGAGTCAGTTTTGAAGTGTGACTACATTACCAAATGGTCACTCGTTGTCAATCAGGGCTCATTGAGCTAAGCTGGAAAAATGACTAAACACATAAATGTACATCCCCCAAGGGGGCCATCAGATCACAGTGTGCGTGATCAGGTCGTTGACGCTGCCACAGAGCATTTCGGGCATTTTGGTTACGAGAAAACCACAGTGTCAGAACTGGCTAAATCAATAGGGTTTTCAAAATCCTACATCTATAAATTTTTCGATTCCAAGCAGGCGATTGGCGAGGTGATCTGCACTAACCGGCTGGCGATGATCATGGCGATTGTCAATTCAGCGATTGCAGATGCCCCGTCGGCCTCCGAAAAGTTGCGGCGTTTATTCAGGGCACTGACTGAAGCCGGCAGTGATTTGTTTTTTCACGATCGCAAGCTTTATGACATTGCTGCCGTGGCGGCGCGGGATAAGTGGCCGTCGGCAGAGGCTCATGAAGAGCGTCTGAGAACACTGATTGAACAAATCATTGTTGAAGGGCGGCAGGCGGGCGAGTTTGAACGAAAAACGCCGCTGGATGAGGCGGCGCACGCGATATATCTGGTCATGCGGCCTTACATCAGTCCGGTACAGTTGCAATACAATCTGGAAACGGCACCGGCGGCTGCGGCACTCCTCTCCTCACTGATACTGAGAAGTCTGTCACCCTGAGTGGTGACTATTGACATTATTGGTCACTAGTCTGAGAATGCGGTTACTGTCCTGCTAATTCAATTAAGGGAACCCATGCTCAGGCTTAATCCTGCCACCTTTGCTGTTTGCCTGTTGCCGCTTGCCCTTGTGGCCTGCGGCGACTCTTCCGGTACCGACGATCCCCGTACTCAGCCTCCTCTGGTCAGATCTGCGACCGTGGTGAGTGCTGCCGATGCCTCCCGCGCATTTACCGGCGTTGTTGTCGCCCGGATTCAAAGCGACCTCGGTTTCAGAGTGCAGGGAAAAATCCTTGAACGCCTGGTCGATACCGGCCAGACCGTTAAACGCGGTCAGCCATTGATGCGTCTGGATCCGGTTGACCTGAGTCTGCAGGCACAGGCTCAGCAACAGACCGTCGCGGCGGCACGGGCCCGTGCAAGACAAGCGACTGATGACGAGGTGCGCTATCGCGGTCTGGTCGCTGCAGGCGCAGTGTCGGCATCGGCCTACGATCAGATAAAGGCCGCCGCAGATACGGCCAAAGCGGAACTCAGTGCGGCTCAGGCCCAGGCCAATGTGGCGCAAAACGCCACGGGCTACGCCGTGCTGCTGGCTGACGCCGACGGCGTGGTCATGGATACGCTGGCTGAACCCGGTCAGGTTGTCAGCGCCGGGCAGCCAGTGGTCCGGCTGGCCAGAGCAGGGCAACGCGAGGCCATCGTGCAATTGCCTGAGACGTTACGCCCGGTTGCCGGAAGCGAGGCCGAAGCAACGTTGTACGGTACCGGTAAACAGGCTGTCCCTGCGAAACTGCGGCTTCTTTCCGATGCGGCAGATCCGCTAACCCGTACCTTCGAGGCGAGATATGTACTTGAGGGAGCACTGGCGAATGCCCCGCTGGGATCCACCGTGACGCTGCATATTGCAGACGATAAATTACCGGGCCAGGTGATGCAGGTGCCTTTAGCGGCCATCTATGATCCGGGCAAAGGGCCGGGGGTCTGGGAGATTTCAGGTAAGCCCGCCAAAGTGTCATGGCGGCCCGTGCAGGTGCAGGGATTGGGTGACGATGCGGCGAGGGTGACCGGTTCCCTTAAGCCGGGAGAGCAGGTGGTCGCTCTCGGGGCGCATCTGCTGCATGACGGTGAGGCCGTACGCCTGGCCGAACAAAGCGATGCCAGCGTCGCCGGGAGCCAGCCATGAGCGCGGGGCGATTCAATCTTTCTGCGCTCGCCGTGCGTGAGCGCTCAATCACGCTGTTCCTGATTATCCTGATTACCGTGGCCGGTATTCTTTCGTTTTTTGAACTGGGACGGGCTGAAGATCCGCCGTTTACGGTCAAGCAGATGACCATTATTTCTGCCTGGCCGGGTGCCACCGCGCAGGAAATGCAGGATCAGGTGGCTGAACCGCTGGAAAAGCGTATGCAGGAGCTGAAGTGGTATGACCGCAGCGAGACGTACACGCGTCCCGGTCTGGCTTTTACCATGCTTTCGCTGAAGGACAGCACACCGCCTTCACAGGTGCAGGAAGAGTTTTATCAGGCACGTAAGAAGCTGGGGGATGAGACCAAAAACCTGCCAGCAGGCGTCATCGGGCCAATGGTCAATGATGAATTCTCTGACGTGACCTTTGCGCTTTTTGCGCTGAAGGCCAAAGGTGAGCCACAGCGACTGCTGGTGCGCGATGCGGAATCGTTGCGCCAGCAAATTCTGCATGTGCCGGGGGTCAAGAAGGTCAATATCATCGGCGAACAGGCCGAACGCATCTTTGTGTCGTTCTCGCATGACCGGCTGGCCACGCTGGGTATTTCGCCTCAGGATATTTTCTCCGCCCTCAACAGCCAGAACGTCCTGACGCCCGCCGGTTCGATTGATACCAAAGGGCCGCAGGTCTTTATCCGCCTGGATGGCGCCTTCGACAAACTGGAGAAAATCCGCGAAACGCCCATCGTCGTACAGGGCAGAACCTTGCAGCTTTCTGACGTGGCAACCGTTGAACGGGGCTACGAAGATCCTGCGACCTTCCTGATCCGCAATCAGGGTGAACCGGCGCTGCTGCTGGGCATCGTTATGCGCGACGGCTGGAACGGTCTGGATTTGGGTAAGGCGCTGGATGCGGAAACGGCCAAAATCAATGAGGGCATGCCGCTGGGCATGACCCTGACCAAGGTCACCGATCAGTCAGTCAACATCAGCTCCGCCGTTGACGAGTTCATGATCAAATTCTTCGTCGCGCTGCTGGTGGTGATGGTGGTGTGCTTCGTCAGTATGGGCTGGCGCGTGGGTGTGGTGGTGGCCGCCGCGGTGCCGCTGACGCTGGCGATTGTCTTTGTGGTGATGGAGGCTTCCGGCAAAAACTTTGACCGTATTACCCTGGGCTCGCTGATCCTGGCGCTCGGGTTGCTGGTCGATGATGCCATCATCGCCATCGAAATGATGGTGGTGAAAATGGAAGAGGGCTACGACCGCATCAAAGCCTCGGCCTATGCCTGGAGTCACACGGCAGCCCCGATGCTGGCAGGCACGCTGGTCACCGCCGTCGGATTCATGCCCAACGGTTTTGCCCAGTCCACTGCCGGTGAATACACCAGCAACATGTTCTGGATTGTCGGTATCGCCCTGATTGCTTCCTGGATTGTGGCGGTGGTGTTTACGCCTTATCTGGGCGTGAAAATGTTGCCGAAAATCAAAACGGTGGAGGGCGGGCATGCGGCGATTTACGACACCCGTCATTACAACCGTTTTCGCCGGGTGCTGACCCGCGTCATCGCGCGCAAGTGGATAGTCGCCGGTACCGTTATTGCCGTCTTTACGGTCGCTATACTTGGCATGGGGCTGGTGAAAAAACAATTTTTCCCGACCTCTGACCGCCCGGAAGTACTGGTTGAAGTGCAGATGCCTTATGGCACTTCTATTGAGCAGACCAGCGCCACCACGGCGAAAATCGAAGCCTGGCTGAGAAAGCAGAAAGAGGCAAAAATCGTCACGTCCTACATCGGGCAGGGGTCACCGCGTTTTTATCTGGCCATGGCGCCTGAGCTGCCTGACCCGTCGTTTGCGAAAATTGTCGTGCTGACGGACAGTCAGGAAGCGCGCGAGGCGCTCAAGTTCAGGCTACGTGAAGCGGCGGCCAGCGGCCTGGCACCTGAGGCGCGCGTGCGTGTGACCCAACTGGTGTTCGGTCCGTATTCTCCTTATCCGGTGGCCTACCGGGTGATGGGGCCGGATCCTGATAAACTGCGCGAAATTGCAGACAAGGTCGAAAAGGTGATGCAGGCCAGCCCGATGATGAGGACCGTCAACACCGACTGGGGGCCGCGTGTACCGGCGCTGCATTTCACGCTCAATCAGGATCGCCTGCAGGCGGTGGGGCTGACATCGAATGCGGTCGCACAGCAGCTTCAGTTCCTGCTTTCAGGGGTTCCGATCACCTCGGTGCGTGAAGATATCCGTTCGGTGCAGGTGATGGGGCGGGCGGCAGGAGATATCCGGCTTGATCCGGAAAAAATCGCCGGTTTTACCTTAGTGGGTTCTTCCGGCCAGCGCATTCCGCTGTCGCAGATCGGGGAGGTTGAGGTGCAAATGGAAGATCCTGTTCTGCGCCGTCGCGATCGTACGCCGACCATTACCGTGCGGGGGGACATTGCCGAAAACCTGCAGCCCCCGGATGTCTCCACGGCAATGATCAAAGCGTTACAGCCGGTCATTGATACGCTCCCGGCCGGATACCGTATCGAGCAGGCGGGTTCTATTGAAGAATCCGGAAAAGCCACCGAGGCGATGGCACCGCTGTTCCCGATCATGATTGCCATGACGCTGTTGATCATTATCCTGCAGGTGCGGTCGATGTCGGCGATGGTGATGGTCTTCCTCACCGCGCCACTGGGGCTGATTGGGGTGGTGCCCACGCTGCTGCTCTTTAACCAGCCGTTTGGCATCAATGCGCTGGTCGGACTGATTGCGCTGTCGGGCATCCTGATGCGTAACACCCTGATCCTGATAGGGCAGATCCATCACAACGAACAGGAAGGGCTGCCGCCATTCCATGCGGTGGTGGAGGCAACAGTGCAGCGGGCCAGACCGGTGTTGCTGACGGCGATGGCGGCCATTCTGGCGTTTATCCCGCTGACCCACTCGGTGTTCTGGGGAACGCTGGCTTATACGCTGATTGGCGGGACGTTTGGCGGCACTATCATCACGCTGGTCTTCCTGCCGGCAATGTATGCCATCTGGTTCAGGATACGGCCTGATGAACAGCAGCAGAACGCACGGACGGAATTAGCGTAAGCAGTCCCGGACGAATGGCTGAAGCGTATTTTTGTCGTGCAGTCTCACCACAGATCCTTGTCACAGGGCAAGGGGCTGTGGTTTTTCCCGTCCCGGCTGGCTTTTCTTGAGCAGCAGGGCATTCTTGCGAGAGTGCCCGGCCCCGACGACAGGCGCAAAGATTTCTGCACGCTGACCGAGAAAGGCCTCGACCTCATTCCTGTCGTGCTCATTTCTGCGAGTGCAGTGAGCGGAGCTGAAATCAGATTGCGGGTGTCCGCATCTGTTATTGTTATGTTGCTGGTTTGCGGATCGCCCGGGTATTTGGAATTCAGTCTTTCAGATCATTAAGCAAAGGAAACAGTACTTCTCCGGCTTTAACTGCCGGTAGTTGTGAAGCCCTCAGAAGGGATGGGCAGTAATGGAGTTCTTTCGTAAGGTAAATGGCGGTTATAACGATTAAAGGGGAGTCATTATGGGAAGATTTCACGGTAAACGTGTACTTATAACGGGGGGCACCAGCGGTATGGGGCTGGCAGGAGCGCTGCGAATTGTGAAAGAGGGTGGACAAGTTGCCATCACAGGGCTGAGTGAAGAACGTCTGGCCCGGGCCCGTAAGCTGTTGCCGGACACTGCACTGATCCTGAAAAGTGATGCAGCAAGTGAGGCAGATATTGATGCGCTCGCAACGGCAGTCAGCGGCTGGGGGCATCTCGACGGATTGTGGCTGAATGCGGGTTACGCAGAGGTTGGTGCACCGGAATCCGTTACGGCCGACGCCTTTAATCGCATGATGAATGCCAATGTTCGCGGGCCTATGCTCCAGCTTGCATCACTTTCCAACATTTTGAACCCAGGTGCATCAGTGTTGGTCACTGCATCGTCTTCAGTCTATGAAGGTGCGCCAATGACGAGCTTATATGCTGCAACAAAAGGTGCCGTTGTCGCCATGGTAAAAAGCTGGGCCGCCTCGCTGGCTGCACGCAACATTCGCGCCAACACGCTGGTGCCAGGGCCTGTCGAGACTAATTTTAGACACTTCATGCCCGAGGAGTCGCGGCAACAGTTTGAAGATTTTGTAGTAAGCCAGGTGCCTCTCAGACGAGCCGGTACAGCTGATGAAGCGGCTGCCGTCGCACTTTTTCTGCTCTCAGATGATGCGTCTTACGTAACCGGAAGCCAGTACGCTGTGGATGGCGGACTGGTTCACTTGTGAGTTCAATCTGCCTCAGCGCCTTATTAACCGTATTTTCACTCATTGGTTTATAGAAATTACGGATGCCGGGGCAACGTGTTTAAAGGTTTTTTGCGGATGGTTTAATTTGCGGATTTTTGAATCGTTAAGAGATATTTGGGGGTCACTGCGTCATCGAACTCACCTGACCCCAAATCTGACCACCAAATGCTCCCGGCGCGGAGGGAAAACTGAAAATGCATCAGGGCTATTTTCACACTCACTGATTGCCTCAACGCCATACAGGCAGGGGCTGCGGCGTATAAAAAGCAAAAGGCCCGCTTAAGTTTCCTTAAGCGGGCCTTTCTAATTTGGCTCCTCTGACTGGACTCGAACCAGTGACATACGGATTAACAGTCCGCCGTTCTACCGACTGAACTACAGAGGAATCGTTGGAACGGGGCGAATAATATCCAGAGGGCTGCGGAGTGTCAACGCTAAATTAGTCAAAAATGTCCGACTGCTCAGCAACTAATCAATGTCGCCATAAAAGGGTACTTTACTGCGGAAAAACGTCCGTCAAAACGGAATTTAACAATCGCAGCGCTGACCGCGAAGTTGCCTTGCCAGCGGGTCCTGTTGATAAAAACGGCTGAAATGGCCGTATACCAGCGGAAAACGCTCTGAAAGTAATTCTGGTGCACTAAAGAAATACTCTGACAGTACCGCAAAACATTCGGCCGCATCGGTCGCCGCGTAGGCGTCCATGCTGGCAGCCTCTTCGCCGACAGTGTCGATTTCATCCTGCAGATTTTGCATCGCGGCGTGTAAATCGTGTTCCCATGACACCACCTCACGCAGCGGAATAGGCGGAATACCCGTGACTTCGCCGCCGTTGCGCATATCCAGTTTATGCGCCGCTTCGTGGATGATCAGGTTAAAACCAGAATTGTCGAATGAGTCCTCGATGTCCTGCCAGTTGAGTACAATCGGGCCCTGATCCCAGCTTTGTCCGGCATGAATTTGTGAACCGGCATGCACCAGCCCGTTTTCATCCTGCCAGGGAGCATCAACCACGAACGGGGAAGGGTAGAGCAGGATTTCGTGAAAGCCATCGAGCCAGGAAGCGCCCAGTTCCATCACCGGCAGCGCAAAAAGCAGCGCGATACGGGCCTGCATCAGTTCAGTCAGCTCAACGCCTTGCAGAGGAACCAGCCTTTTTTGTTGCAGCAACTGGCTGGCGACCTGAATCAGACGCAGTTTCTCATCTTCGTTGAGGCAAGATAAAAGTGGGATATTCAGCGCGTCATTCCAGGCGTCTGATTTCTCAATTTTCAGTTCATTCGCTTTCCACGGCCACTTAATCATCATCTTGCTCGCAAAGTGATCATTCTGATTGTCAGCAGGGTTCTCCGCCAGAGTACTCCAATACAAGTAACTTCAACAAGTTAGCTTAGTTATCGGGCTCATCCTGTATGGATGTTACACACCGGCAGTTTTTTAGCAAAAAGCACAGACATCTTATAAGACGCAGCTCACGTTATTAGTCTAGTCACTGAGTCACGAATGTGCCCGCAGTATGAAGAGATAGCGCCCGCCACAGGCTGCATGAAAATCAGAGCCATTTCCGGATAAAATCGGCGGGCGGTACAGGCTTTCCGAAAAAGTAACCTTGCAGGAATTCCAGCCGGTACGGGGCAAGATAATTTACCTGTGTCTGGGTTTCAATGCCTTCGGCCACGATGATCATTTGCAGACGTTTAGCCAGGTCAATCACGTTATCAACAATGTGCCCGGCCAGCGCGTCTGTACCAATCCGGCCTATGAAACTCTGGTCAATCTTCAGAATATCAATGTGGAATTTTTGCAGGTACGCCAGGCTGGAATGCCCGGTGCCAAAGTCGTCCAGCGCGATCAGCACGCCCATCTGGCGAAGTGTGTGAAACAGGCTGGAGGTGATTTCACCCGGCTCGATTAATTCACGTTCAGTCAGCTCAAGCACCAGATTGATCGGGTTCTCCCTGAAGGCATCAATAAATGCTTTGCAGTCTTCAGCCAGTGAGAGGTCTTTGAAATGGCTGGCGCAGATATTGAAACCGAAATGGAAATTTTTAGGCAACTGTGCTGCCAGCGGGCCGAACTGTTCACGTACCTGCGTCATGATGAGGCGCGTCATGGGCACAATCAGGCCGCTCTCTTCTGCCAGCGGGATAAACTGATAAGGCGGGATCAGCCCTGATTGCGGATGCTGCCAGCGCATCAGCACTTCAGCGCCGGTCACCTCATGCGTGGTGCCATCCACCACCGGCTGTAAATAAGGAATGAACTGTTTTTTCTCCAGCGCTTCTCTCAGCGCCGCCGTCGGGCTGCCGACACGACCGAGCAGACTGTAGGTCATGAAAGCGATAAATAAGCTGAGCAGCGGGAACAATATCAGGCTGACGGTGGCGTAATCAAAAACATAACCCCAGTGGTCACTGGGTCGGATCACTAAGCGAATCGCGTAGGGGTAGTTCTGAGAAGCAAGCTCCATACGTTCACCGTCCGGCCAGCCTTCACCGGTGTGAATGCTGCCATTGCTGTCCATCCACTGGTCGCCTACCTGCAATACCAGATAAGCGTGAGTGCTGAGCAACGACAGGATGTTGTGCAGAAAATAGCCATCCACACCAACCAGCACGCCGCTGCCGTTAACGTCATGACGATAGGCAATAAGAGGATGATCGGGCGTGATGCTGTTGCCACGCATCAGCATTAACCGTCCGTCGATATATTTGTCGGTCGAGATATTGTCAGCACGCGGGCCGAATAAGGAGGCGCAGTAAATCGTATTCTGGCGGTAGAGGTTGACCGTGCGGACATTGGGCACTTTGGCTACCTGCCAGCGTAGCGCCTGCACGGTGTTGGCATCAC
Source organism: Rahnella sp. NRRL B-41462 (assembly GCF_003263525.1). Lineage (NCBI taxonomy): Bacteria > Pseudomonadati > Pseudomonadota > Gammaproteobacteria > Enterobacterales > Yersiniaceae > Rahnella > Rahnella sp. NRRL B-41462. The sequence continues at coordinate 30,173 of NZ_JYDF01000096.1, forward strand.
AGGGGACGCCAATCAGATTCTCAACGGCACTGGTGGCAATGGCGGCATTATCCAGCGTCATATCCACCAGCCTCACCGACTGTTGCAGGTTTGCGGCGGTATCACGGCGTAATCCCTGAGAAGTTTGCCACGAGATCGCCAGTATGCCGAGAGCAGCAACAACAAGGAATGCGAGTAGTGAAAGGCATATTCGGACAGAGCGTCGGGTTAACCAGTTTAGGGCCAAGGGTATCCCCCAGTGAGAGTCAGAGAGCGGCATTTTGTCCCGTTAATATACCTCATAATCCCGCTCTGCGGTGTGGAGCTTTGCGAAGAAGATTCGGTATGGCACTGATTTAAAGGTGACGTTTTGCTCAAAAATACCTATCTGAACCGATATTTCTACCCTGACAATATATAAAAATAGTTTTTTAATTTAATGATGGGTTTTTTATATCATTATGTTTGTGTTTATATCCCGCCGGGGGATATGTGATATTTATTATGTTAAGAAAGATGGAATATTCCCTGTCCTTATGAATAATTATCTCAACAGGTGTCTTAAGTCAGAATGAAAAAATATCTTTGCTTCACACTGACGAAAGACCTTTATTAACGTTAAGTGATGGGTCAATCATAAGGTGTGAAATATGTCTGAGAATAACGCCATATCACAATTATCCGGAATATTGGATAAGTGGTTTTCCTGACGGCGTAAAGTTTGTAGCATAAGGCTTTACGCCGTCGGTTCCGTGAACACCACCAGGACAACCCCATGCTTCCCCGTTTTAAACTGCTCTTTTGTGCTGCTGTTTTATCGTTCTCCTTCTCCGGCGCGTCAATGGCTGCCGATGCGCCTTCTTACGGTCCGCAATTGCAGGGATTTGATTATCCGTTCCCGCTGAAACAATTCTCTTTTAATTCCCAGGGTGCCCCGCTGCAAATGGGGTATCTGGATGTGCCGCCCACCGGGCACAAAAATGGTCAGACCGTGGTGCTGATGCATGGCAAGAATTTCTGTGCCGCGACCTGGGGTGACACTATTTCGGCGCTGGTCAGTAAAGGCTACCGGGTTATCGCGCCCGATCAGGTCGGGTTCTGTTCGTCGACCAAACCTTCGCATTACCAGTACAGTTTCCAGCAACTGGCGACCAACACGCATGATTTGCTTAAAAGTCTGAAGATTACCAAAGCGGTGATTGTCGGGCATTCGACCGGCGGTATGCTGGCGACGCGCTACAGCCTGATGTATGCGCCGGAAGTGTCGAAACTGGTGCTGGTGAACCCGATTGGTCTGGAAGACTGGAAAGCTAAGGGCGTGCCGTATCGTACCGTCGATCAGTGGTACGACCGTGAGCTGAAAACCTCGGCGGAAAGCATTAAACAGTACGAACTCAAAACCTATTACGTGAATAAGTGGAAACCGGAATACGACCGCTGGGTCGATATGCTGGCAGGGCTGAACAACGGGCCGGGGCATAAACTGGTGGCCTGGAACTCGGCACTGATATACGACATGATTTTCACGCAGCCGGTCTTTTACGAATTCAAAAACCTGCGTGTACCGACCACGCTGATGATCGGCACGGCTGATACGACAGCCATCGGCAGCGATATTGCGCCGCCTGCGGTAAAAGCAAAAATCGGTCATTACAACGTGCTGGGTAAACAGGTTGCGAAGCTTATTCCGCACGCGAAACTGATTGAGTTTAAAGGTCTGGGCCACGCACCGCAGATGGAAGAACCGGAAAGATTCAATGCGACGCTGCTGAAAACGCTGGCGCGCTGATGTTCCTGTACTCCTGAAACGGTATTCATGAAAAAACCGCAGTCATGAC
>NZ_JYDF01000097.1:0-13076 GCF_003263525.1 Rahnella sp. NRRL B-41462
AGGGAAGTGAGAGAAAAAAGGTCGAAATATCCCTTAAAAAACAATGCCGGTCACCTTAAGTGACGGCATTAGCCGCACAAGGCTCCTTTTAATTGTGAGAAGGTTAAAGATTTTGATATACCAATAATATTACCACTGTCCAAATATTCGACTGAATGAGACTTATTCGTACGGCAGAGCAATAAATAAAAATATGATAGAAAATAAAAAAAAGCGCTGATACATCAGGCTATCAGCGCCAAAAACTTCATTATTTATACTACTGCATCCAGACGTTCCTGAACTTAATAAGCATAGTCTACATTTTAATAATTTGTATGCCTCATTTTCATTATCCTGATCAATTTAATTATTTAGCCCTGTCAACATGTCATTACGCGGAAAACTCAAAAAACGAATACAAATAATTTACGCAAATCATAAAAACCTAAAAATAATATGATGAAACCAGAATAAAGCAGAGGGCAATTATAATAAAACGAGGAATAACAACGTCATTTAACATTAGCCTGCTAGTCACAACATCAATACATCCCTGTGATCTGGCGCACTATTTTGAATAGTACCCGATAACGCCGTGAAAATTAAAGTACATATAAATCAAACTATTGAGTTTGATTTGTGATAATTAATGAATTTCGACCTAAGGTAAATTATTTTTTTACCGATAAATATTTCAGCTACAATGCACCCACACCAGGGAATGCTAAAATAATATAAGAAAACATATGGATATGTTAAATAAGGATTTTATTATGTTAACCAAACTGACTTTCAAAAATCTTTCAAAAAGAATGTATGGCGTTCCAGATTTATCGTATTGATTATTATCATCACTGGTGTGTCACTTTGCTGTATTCAGGTTGAGTTCATTTTGTCTACTGTCACCCGGCGACACTTTTATAAATTTAACCACGCATGAAGGTTTATAATGACGGAAGTAAATGTTTACGGACAAGAATTGGGTCAATCACTCCCCGACTGGCAGCCACGCTCGCTCCCGCAAAAAGTTATACTTAGGGGGAAATATTGTCTGCTTGAGCCGATTGATCTCAAACATAGCCGGGATTTATTTGACGCCTGGCACAGTATCGATGACGAACGTGACTGGACATACTTTCATATTAAACGCCCCATCACGATCAGACAGTGCGATCACTATATCGCCTCACTTTCCGCAAGCAAAGATCCGCTTTTTTACGCGGTGATTAATTTGTCCACGGGTAAGGCCACGGGCTTTCTCGCGTTGCAACGAATGGACCCTGATAACGGATCTGTAGAAATTGGCTGGGTTAACTGGTCACCACTTATGAAACGGACCTTGTGCAGCACAGAAGCCATATTTCTTTTACTCTCTTACACCCTGGAAACACTCCAGTATCGCCGGTGCGGTTGGAAATGTGACAGCCTGCATCAGGCCGCCATCAGTGCGGCTGAAAGACTTGGATTTACCTATGAAGGTACGCTCAGACGGACACAAGTCTCGAAGGGGCATAGCCGTGACATCCGCTGGTACTCCATTATTGACGAGGAGTGGGATGGGATCCGTCGGGCCATGGAAAGTTGGTTAAGCCCTTCCAACCTTGATGACCGTGGAAAGCAAAAGTATCCGCTGGCAGAGTTTATGCCTCACCCGTAGCAGGTAAATGGGGAGAGACCAAAACCAATCCTGATGCAGACTATAGCCTTCGTCTGCATCGGGCGTTTTTCGTGTAGATCCGCTGATTCATCAGCAGCCTATCCGGTTGCCGGGATTATTTTTAACTACATCATTACCGTATGTCCGGCACAGATAAATGCATCCTCCCGGGCTTTTTCAGGCTGATTTCGGGTATTAAGTTAAATACAGATGATGAATGCCATGATTATTTTCACGCATGAAATATCTGGCGGCACATCACATGGCGAACAATTACACTATAAGGGCGGCAACACGCCTTTGTGTAAGCAAGGCTTGATTTATGTCTACGCGTAGTGGCCCTGAAAGGCGTAGGCTACCGTTTTTCCGGTGAAGGAATACCGGGTTAATATCCATTCTTCTGTCAGGTGATTTACATCCTATGAATACTTCAGGAAGACGCCATATCAGGCCTTTCAGCGCACTGATAGACGCCTGTTTTCGTGAAAAATATACGCTTCAACGCTTACTCAAAGATGCCATTGCTGGCGTCACCGTGGGGATCATCGCCATCCCGCTGGCCATGGCGCTGGCCATTGGCAGCGGTGTACCGCCGCAATACGGGCTGTATACGTCGGCCATTGCCGGGATTGTCATCGCTGTTTTCGGAGGATCACGTTTCAGTGTTTCCGGCCCGACGGCGGCGTTTGTTGTCATTCTCTATCCAGTCTCACAACAGTTCGGCTTGTCCGGTTTATTGCTGGCTACGCTGATGTCTGGTTTTATGCTCCTCTTCATGGGGCTGGCGCGATTTGGCCGGTTGATCGAATACATACCGCTGCCTGTCACGCTCGGCTTTACGTCCGGTATTGCGATCACCATCGGCACCATGCAATTTAAAGATTTCTTTGGCCTGACGATGGCAACGGTGCCGGAACATTATCTGAGTAAAGTTGCGGCGCTGGTCATGGCGCTGCCAACGCTGGATATCGGCGATGCCGCGATAGGGATCGTGACGCTCGGTATATTAATCCTCTGGCCAAAACTGGGATTGCGCGTGCCCGGCCATCTTCCGGCTCTGCTGGCGGGTTGCGCGGTGATGGCCATTTTCATGCAGGCAGGACACCCTGTCGCCACCATAGGTTCACGCTTTCACTTCCTGCTGCCTGACGGTTCGCAGGGCAACGGCATTCCGCCTATTTTGCCGCAATTCGCCCTGCCGTGGACTCAATCCGATGGCAGCGGACTGAGCTGGTCTCTGGTGCAGGCGCTGCTGCCTGCTGCGTTTTCCATGGCAATGCTGGGCGCGATTGAATCCCTGCTCTGCGCCGTGGTGCTCGATGGCATGACCGGCAAAAAACACCATTCGGATAACGAACTGATCGGTCAGGGTATCGGCAACATGGTCAGCCCTTTCTTTGGCGGCATCACCGCTACAGCGGCGATTGCGCGCTCTGCGGCTAACGTTCGCGCCGGTGCAACATCTCCGGTCTCGGCCATTATTCACTCGCTGCTGGTGATCCTCGCCCTGCTCATTCTCGCACCGTTGCTTTCATGGCTGCCCCTGGCGGCGATGGCGGCGTTATTGCTGATGGTGGCGTGGAATATGAGCGAAGCGCATAAAGTGGTGGATTTACTGCGCCGTGCACCGAAAGACGACATTCTGGTGATGCTAACCTGCATGAGCCTGACGGTACTGTTCGACATGGTGATTGCGATTACCGCAGGTATCGTGATGGCGTCGCTGCTGTTTATGCGCCGTATCGCCAAACTCACCCGCCTGACGGAAGTGATGGCCGACATACCGGAAGATACGCTGGTGCTGCGTATCAATGGCCCGCTGTTCTTTGCTGCGGCGGAACGTATCTTCAGTGAATTGCAGGTGCGCAGCGAAGGCAAGAAAGTGATCATTCTGGTATGGGATCGCGTTGCCGTACTCGATGCCGGTGGCGTCAGTGCATTACGCAACTTCATCAATACCTTGCCGGAAGGCACAGAACTGCGAATCGCTGAGATCCCTTTCCAGCCGCTGAAAACCCTGGCCCGCGCCAGAATGCAGCCGGTGGAAGGCAAACTGAGTTTCCACAGTTCTTTGCACGACGCGTTATAAACCTGCGCGGTAAACGGAAAAGGCGACCCGGAGGTCGCCTTTGTTTTATCTGAATAGGTCAGATTACTTGCTGGTATCGAGCGCCGGGAAGCTTTTCACCAGATCGTCGATGGCTTTCATCTGAACCAGGAACGGTTCCAGTTTATCAAGCGGCAAGGCTGACGGACCGTCGCATTTCGCGTGAGCAGGATCTTCGTGCGCTTCGATAAACAGACCGGCGATACCTACCGCCATACCGGCACGAGCCAGTTCAGCAACCTGAGCACGACGACCGCCAGAAGCAGCGCCGAAAGGATCACGGGTTTGCAGTGCGTGAGTCACGTCGAAAATCACCGGATGACCGCCCGTAGCATTGATCATCACATTCATGCCCAGCATGTCGACAACCAGATTGTCATAACCGAAGTTACTGCCGCGATCGCACAGAATCACCTGATCGTTGCCGCCTTCTTTAAATTTGTCGACGATGTTGCCCATCTGACCGGGGCTGACGAACTGTGGTTTTTTCACGTTAATTACTGCGCCGGTTTTCGCCATGGCTTCAACCAGATCGGTCTGACGCGCCAGGAATGCAGGTAACTGGATCACATCAACCACTTCAGATACAGGCTGCGCCTGCCAGGATTCATGCACATCGGTGATGATTTTCACGCCGAATGCTTTTTTCAGCTCCTGGAAAATTTTCATACCTTCATCCAGGCCCGGACCACGGTAGGAATGAATAGATGAGCGGTTGGCTTTATCGAAAGACGCCTTGAACACGTAAGGAATGCCGAGTTTCTGCGTCACAGTGACGTAATGCTCGCACACACGCATCGCCATATCGCGCGATTCCAGTACATTCATCCCGCCGAACAATACAAACGGCAGATCGTTGGCGACTTTGATGTCCTGAATGCTAACCACTTTATGTTTCATGCTTTGGCCTTTTTAGTGATAAATCCTTCACCCGAAAATAACATAACTCATTGTTATATCATAACTTTTCGAATGTGACGTAAGGTAAGTATAAATTAGTGCAACGTAACTTGTTTGTGCTCAATCGAATGGATCTGCACTTTAATCACTTCTGAAATCGGGTCTTCCGGACACTGCTCAACAAAATAATTGAGATCAGAAATCGCCACATGGTCGCATTCCAGCTGAGCATAAATCAGCCCGCGATCGCGGATTTCATAGGGGTCTTCCGGGTCAAACTGCAATACCGTTTCACTGGCGCGCAGAGCCAGTTCGAACTGTTTTTCTTCCATCAGCGCGGCTTTCAGCGTATCAAGCATTTTGCGGACGATCAGCGTGTTTTCCGCTTCTTCCAGATCGTCATCTTCTATTTCCGCCATTACGCCCAGATTGCCTTTCAGCCATACGCTGAGCATATGCTCATTGAGCGTATCGCCGTTGATCGGATTAAGCAGCCACATTTCTTCGTCGAGCCAGTCAGCACGCAAGATAAGCTGAGTGGGGAAAATCACCGGCATCAGCGGCAAACTCAGTTCATGGGCAATGTGCAGAAAAATCACCCCCAGTGAAACCGGTGTGCCCTGACGCGAAGACAGCACTTTGTCGATCCAGATAGCATCAGACAGACGATAAACGCCGCCAGCGCCCCCAAAACCCCAGGTGCGGTAAAACAGTTCAATCAACACTTCGAGCTGCTGATCCTGATCAAGCTCTTCAGGAACGACGCGGCGGGCTTCATCGACCAGTGACTGTAACTGGTGGCGAACGTCGTCCGCATTGAAATCGAAACGCACGGCTTCCGTTACTTTGATCACCCCGGTACTGAGCCGGGCGGTGTTAAATTCAAAATCAGCAAGGGTACTCATAGTTATCCCATTAGCAGCGGTATTTTCGTCAGCGCCAGTTTAAGAATCAGATACAGGCAAGCGAGCGCCAGAATAAAGGCCAGCCAGCGGATGTTCTGACTGACTGGTCGCTTGCTCAGGGCCACAAAACCCAGCGCGATATAGATAATAACGCCAAAAATCTTTTCGGTCAGCCAGGTTCCCTGAGGGCTGAACGGATAAAAGTGTGTGATGAAGATAAGCGAAATACCACTTAATAACAGCACTGTATCCACAATATGGGGAACAGTCTTCACCCAGCGTTTCTGCATCATAGCAGAACCTGCCCATTTCCAAAAAAATCGTAAAACAAACAATGCAATACTCAGGGTTATAGTGAGCAGATGCAGATTCTTGATCCAGACATATACCATTGTCCGTTTCCTTTGAAATTTAAATTCTAACCAATTGATTTTCTTCTGATCCGTGTAGCGGCTCCCACTGCCCGAGGCTGACACGATCGTTATCGCCATAATCTTTTACCGTCGCGATATGCTGATAACCGGCATCGCGCAATAACGCCTGCACGTCAGTCGCCTGCTGCCAGCCATGTTCGAGCAGTAACCAGCCGCCTTTGTGAAGATACGCGGGTGCCGCCTGAATAATATGCGCCAGATCAGCCAGACCGGCATTTTCTGCCACCAGCGCGCTGGCGGGCTCAAAACGTACATCACCCTTCGCCAGGTGCGGATCGGCGGCATCGATATACGGCGGATTACTGGCTATCAGCGCGAAACGTTCACCGGCTACCGGTGAAAACCAACTGCCCGGCAAAAATCGCGCATTCAGGATATTCAGCTTTTGCGCGTTGTGTTGGGCGAGGCGTACAGCATCCGGTTGCAGATCGACACCGGTAACCTTGCAATCCGGGCGTTCACTGGCCAGCGCCAGTGCAATCGCACCGGTTCCTGTGCCGAGATCCAGTATGCTGACGGGTTGAGAAGGCAGACGGATCAACGCCTGTTCCACCAGGCATTCGGTATCAGGACGGGGAATTAATGTCGCGGGAGAAACAGACAGTGGCAGCGACCAGAATTCTCGCTCGCCGGTCAGATAGGCAACCGGTTCGCCCTGCTCACGTCGCGCAAGCAGAATTTCCAGTTGTTGAAGTTGTCCGGCTGTCAGCAGCGTTTCGCCAAAAGCCATAATAAAAGTTCTTGCCCGGCCGGTCACAAAACCAAGCAAGATTTCAGCATCCCGCTTCGGGCTTTCACCCGCAGCAAGACGGCGGGTGGCATCACGCAGCCAGGACTGAAAATCCATCAGTCCTGCTCAGATAGCGCGGCGAGTTGATCGGCCTGATATTCCTGCACGATCGGCTGGATCAGACTGTCCAGTTTACCTTCCATCACTTCATCCAGACGGTAAATCGTCAGGTTGATGCGGTGATCGGTAACACGCCCCTGCGGGAAGTTGTAGGTACGGTTGCGATCAGAACGGTCGCCACTGCCGAGCAGGTTACGGCGCGTCGAGGCTTCTTCTGCCTGACGTTTTGCCACTTCCGCAGCACGGATACGCGCGCCCAGCACGGACATCGCTTTGGCTTTGTTTTTGTGCTGTGAACGTTCATCCTGACATTCCACCACGATACCGGTTGGAATGTGGGTAATTCGAATCGCGGAATCCGTGGTGTTAACGTGCTGTCCGCCAGCGCCGGATGAGCGGAAAGTATCAATGCGCAAATCGCCGGCGTTGATTTCCGGCAGCTCGGCTTCCGGAATTTCCGGCATCACGGCAACGGTACAGGCGGAGGTATGAATACGCCCCTGAGATTCGGTTTCCGGTACACGCTGAACGCGGTGGCCGCCTGACTCAAATTTGAACTGGCCGTAAGCGCCCTCACCACTGATTTTGGCGATCACTTCTTTATAACCGCCGTGTTCGCCTTCGCTGGCGCTCACGATCTCTACACGCCAGCGACGCATTTCGGCGTAGCGGCTGTACATACGGAATAAATCACCGGCGAAAATAGCCGCCTCGTCACCGCCGGTTCCTGCACGAATTTCCAGGAAACAACCGCGTTCATCGTCCGGATCTTTTGGCAGTAACAGAACCTGTAACTTTTCTTCGAGTTCTTCGATATTGGCTTTGCACTCTTTGATCTCATCCTGCGCCATTTCGCGCATCTCAGGATCGTCGAGCATCATCTCAGCAGTTTCTAAATCTTCCTGTGCCTGACGCCAGGCAAGAAAACATTCAGAAACAGCCGTTAACTGTGAATATTCGCGGGAAAGACTGCGGAATTTATCCTGATCGGCAATGACGCCGGCATCGCCAAGCATCGCCTGCACTTCTTCGTGGCGCTCTTGTAACGCTTCCAGTTTGGCAACAATAGAAGGCTTCATGCGTGGTGTTTAACCCTGTGAGAAAAGGAGAACTATTGCTGACCCAGCCCGAGGCTGTCGCGTAAAATTTGCAAACGCTCCACATCACCGTCGCTGGCTGCCTGTTGCAGAGAACGGGTTGGTGCGTGAATAAGGCGGTTTGTCAATTTGTGGGCTAATTCATGGATCACCGCTTCGACGTCAGCGCCCTGCGCAATGGCGGCAAGAGCTTTTGCTTGTGCGTCGGCGCGAATAATATCAGCACGCGAGCGATAATCACGAATAATTTCAACGGCTCCCTGCGAACGCAGCCAGGCCATGAAGTTTGAACTCTCCTGCTCAACGATAGTTTCAGCCTGAATGGCCGCCGCTTTGCGTTGTGCAAGATTGTTTTGAATGATGCTGTGCAGGTCATCGACGCTGTACAGATAGGCGTTCGCCAGTTTGCCGACTTCCGGTTCGATATCACGCGGAACGGCAATATCCACCATCAGCATCGGCTGGTTACGGCGGGCTTTTAACGCGCGCTCGACCATGCCTTTACCAATAATCGGCAGCGGGCTGGCGGTAGAACTGATAATAATGTCCGCTTCAGCGAGGCGGGAATCGATATCCTGCAGACTGATCACTTCTGCGTTCACTTCCGTCGCCAGCACCTGCGCACGTTCACGCGTACGGTTGGCAATCATCATGTGGCGGACATTATGCTGATGCAGATGACGCGCCACCAGTTCGATGGTTTCACCCGCACCGACCAGCAAGACGGTTAGCTCAGAAAGGGATTCGAAAATCTGGCGTGCCAGAGTACAGGCCGCAAACGCAACAGAAACGGCGCTGGCGCCAATATCAGTTTCAGTACGCACACGCTTGGCCACGGAGAAAGATTTCTGGAACAGACGCTCCAGTTCACCGGAAACCGCCCGTCCGTTTTGCGATTCGGCGAAGGCTTTTTTAACCTGCCCCAAAATCTGCGGCTCGCCTAACACCAGTGAATCCAGTCCACTCGCCACGCGCATCAGATGGCTGACGGCTTCATTATCATGATGCCAGTACAGGCTTTTGCGCACTTCATCTTCACTCAGATGATGGTAATCGCATAACCACTTAACCAGTTGCTCCTGCAGGTTTTCCTGTTGCTCAACGCTCAGATACAGCTCAGTGCGGTTGCAGGTAGACAACACGACACCGCCCTGCACCAGCGGTTGCTGGAGCAGACTGGAGAGCGCCTGATCGAGGGTCTCGGGTGAAAATGTTACCCGTTCACGCAGAGACACCGGGGCGGTTTTGTGGTTGATACCTAATGCAAGCAGGGTCATAGGGAGAGCGATTATCGGCTTATACTTTATAATAGTATGGGTTTACGTCTGTTGGGCATTCTACAAGATGCGCGAGATCAATAAAAGGCGAACAGCATCTTCGGTTAAATCCTTTTACACATCAGCATTGTCCCAAAACCTTTCAATCGCCGATCATCTGCACAGGGTTGAGATCACCCCTCGCGCGGGCTGTGCTAAACTGACGCACGCCACATTTGCCCTGGCATCCCATTTCGCCAAAGCACAAAGGATTTTATCTGTTATGCCAATGCGTAAAGCACACTTTGTTCGCCTTCTTCCTCTTGCAAGCTTAGTCCTTGCCGCCTGTTCGATTAACGCGCCGAAAGGCCCGGCGACCAGCCCGACTTCACCGCAGTGGCGTGAACACGAAGCTCAGGTTAAACAACTCGAGCATTATCAGACCCGCGGTTCTTTCGCTTATCTTTCCGATAAACAGAAAGTCTATGCCCGCTTCTTCTGGCAACAATATTCCCCTGACAGCTACCGTTTATTGCTGACCAATCCGCTGGGCAGCACGGAAATGGAATTAAAAGTGCAAAGCGGTATTGCGCAGTTGACCAACAATGAAGGCAAGCATTACACCAGTGATAATCCGGATGACATGATCCAGAAACTGACCGGTATGTCGATTCCGCTGGCTAATCTGCGTTTGTGGATGCTCGGTTTGCCGGGTGACGGCACCGATTTCACCCTCGACAGTCAGTACCGCCTGTCACAAGTTAAGTTCACGCAGAACGGAAAACCAGGCACCGTGGTGTATCAGAGCTATGACGAGGATGCCAAACCGTCCCTGCCGCAGCGTCTGGAAATGACCCAGGGAGAACAGCGTATCAAGCTGAAAATGGATAACTGGACGCTAAACTGAGATGACGCAGCAATGGTGGCCTTCTCCGGCTAAACTCAATTTGTTCCTTTATATCACCGGCCAGCGCCCGAATGGCTACCATGATCTGCAGACACTGTTTCAGTTTGTGGATTACGGTGACAGCCTGAGTTTTAAAGTCCGCGACGACGGCGATATCGTGCTGACCACGCCAGTTGAAGGCGTTGCAGATGACGAGAATCTGGTGGTACGCGCCGCCCGTCTTCTGCAACAGCACGCGGGCACGTCTCAGGGGGCAGACATTACCTTGCAAAAACGAATTCCAATGGGCGGCGGTCTGGGCGGCGGTTCTTCCAACGCCGCCACTGTGCTGGTGGCACTGAATGCGATATGGAATTGCGGCCTTTCTGATACCGAACTGGCTCAGATGGGTGTGACGCTGGGCGCGGATGTGCCGGTCTTTGTGATGGGCCATGCTGCTTTTGCTGAAGGGATTGGCGAGATTTTGCAGCCGGTCGAACCGGCGGAAAAATGGTATCTGATCGCCCATCCGGGTGTCAGCATTGCGACGCCGGTGATTTTCAGCGATCCGCAACTGACCAGAAATACACCAAAACGCACTGTAAATGTGCTTTTAGACACGCCTTACGCAAATGATTGCGAACCGATTGCGAGAAAACGTTTTTACGAGGTTGAACAGCTACTTTCTTGGCTGTTAGAATACGCGCCGTCGCGACTGACCGGAACGGGTGCCTGTGTGTTTGCGGAATTCGACACCGAGTCTGCCGCCCGTCAGGTTTTAGACAAAACACCATCGTGGAGTCGGAGTTTTGTCGCACAAGGTGTTAATATCTCGCCGTTGCACCGTTTTCGTGACGTCTGGTTGAGAACTGCGGGCAAAGCGTAGAGAGTCACGGTAGTTTTGTGTCTGTTCTTTGCCAGCCAATTATTCAACAGATTTAAGTAGTAAGATTTAGAAGTATCGTGAGCATAATGCTTTGGTACCGCTCACCGCCCGGTGGTGCCAAAAGCCAATGTCTTCCCTGGACGCAAGCCTGAGGTTCTTCTCGTGCCTGATATGAAGCTTTTTGCTGGTAACGCCACCCCGGAACTAGCACAACGTATTGCCAACCGTTTATACACCAGCCTTGGTGACGCCGCCGTCAGTCGTTTCAGCGACGGTGAAGTAAGCGTGCAAATTAACGAAAATGTACGTGGCGGAGATATTTTCATTATCCAGTCCACCTGCGCGCCTACTAACGATAACCTGATGGAACTGGTCGTAATGGTTGATGCCTTACGCCGCGCCTCCGCTGGTCGTATCACAGCCGTTATTCCTTACTTCGGCTATGCACGTCAGGATCGCCGGGTTCGTTCTGCCCGTGTGCCTATCACCGCTAAAGTTGTTGCTGACTTCCTGTCCAGCGTCGGTGTTGACCGTGTTCTGACTGTAGACCTGCATGCAGAGCAGATTCAGGGCTTCTTCGATGTCCCGGTAGACAACGTGTTCGGCAGCCCTATTCTGCTTGAAGACATGTTGCAACAGAACCTGGAAAACCCGATTGTGGTTTCTCCGGATATCGGCGGTGTTGTTCGTGCCCGTGCTGTGGCAAAACTGCTGAACGATACCGATATGGCTATCATTGATAAACGTCGTCCACGCGCAAACGTTTCTCAGGTGATGCACATTATCGGTGACGTCGCTGGTCGTGACTGCGTACTGGTTGATGACATGATCGATACCGGCGGCACGCTGTGTAAAGCTGCCGAAGCACTGAAAGAACGCGGTGCTAAACGCGTATTCGCGTATGCCACCCACCCGATTTTCTCCGGCAATGCAGTGGAAAACATCAAAAACTCCGTCATCGACGAAGTGATTGTCTGTGACACCATCCCGCTCTCCGCTGAAATCCGTGCACTGAAAAAAGTGCGTACCCTGACCCTGTCAGGCATGCTGGCTGAGGCTATCCGCCGCATCAGTAATGAAGAATCCATTTCTGCGATGTTCGAGCATTAATCATTATGCCCCTGTTTTCAGGGGCATTTTGTTTTGACAGAACCTGAAATGCAAAAACCGTTATCGTGTGAGCGACAACGGTTTTTTTATTACTAAAGAAGCCAGATTACAGCCTGATAAACTCAGGAATGACGGTGTGACTTACCGTTCGTGCAGCGGGAATCAAAATGACGAACCCACCAGTACCTGTCTGCAACACGCTCCTGTCCACCGACTCTGGCTCCCGCCAGCCATAAAATGGCGCCGACGAAGATGCTACCAATTGCGCCATGCGCTAAAAATTGTGGTAACCCCAGTTCAGGCATCTGATTCAGGATGGAATAACCAACACCACCGACCATTGTGAGCAAACCGAGTCCCATCAGGCCATTGCCGATTATTCTTGCGGTTTTACGTTTCATAAGTCACCTCCAGTTGTCGATAGTCTTAGCATCACTGCTGTCTTGTCTTTTCCTGCCTTTAACTATAGACGTCCCATCCGGTTCACTTTGCGGTCACGATCACAGACAGAGAACATTGAATGACAAATCTTTACGTTTTCCAGTCAGATACGTTCGGAAAGTGAATAGTCAGACACGTAAACTATTCAAAATCTGGCACATCAGGCGGGTTTGCCCTGTCTGATATTTGGCACAGCCCAAAGTGACAGGTAAACTAGCGCGCTAAACCTCACCGGATAAAGAAGCGAACATCGTGAGCAGCATTAAATTGATCGTTGGACTGGCCAATCCCGGCGCAGAATACGCCCAGACCCGCCATAATGCCGGCGCCTGGTACGTCGACCTTCTCGCCCGCCAGCACAACCAGCAACTGAAAGAAGAAAGTAAGTTTTTTGGTTATACCGCCCGCCTTTCTCTGGCCGGTCAGGACGTCCGTCTGCTGGTGCCGACCACCTTTATGAACCTGAGTGGCAAAGCGGTTCTGGCGATGGCGCAGTTCTATCGCATTGAGCCAGATGAAATTCTGGTCGCGCATGACGAGCTGGATATCCCGCCGGGCATGGCGA
>NZ_JYDF01000098.1:0-13701 GCF_003263525.1 Rahnella sp. NRRL B-41462
CTTAAGTGACCGGCATTAGCCCGCAGGCAGCCTTTCAAGACTGTGATGATATTAAGGCGCAAAGGCCCGTTCAAAAGTAAAACTCAGCGTGGCTTTGTCTCCGGCGGGGAAACTGACTGACACAGAGTCAGATTTGACCCGCCACAGGTGAGTTTCTCCCCACGGCGTGGTCCACCAGAATGAAGAAATCACATGGGTCAGTAAAAACTGGCGGATCACCACCGCATCCGTTTTTTTGCCAGTCCAGTTCAGGCTCCAGGTTTCGGCACTCGCGTTAATGCCGTTTGCAGCTATCTGCTTATACCCATCGCCAAACTGCACCTGCAGTGTCCTGACTGTGTCCGTACCCTGAGCACTTTTTTGCGTTCGCCAGGTAAAAGTATCAGTCGCCATCTTTTCTCCGGGAGATATAAATTCAAGTTGTCAGGTTATTTTTTGTATAAGAGGCCACCTGGAGATATTTCCTTCCTGAGTCTATCGGACAAAACCCGCTCAACAATGCCCTGCAGCTGTTTTGCAGTATTTGCTGTATCACTGCTGCTGGTTTCAGTCGATGAAGGTTGCTGATCGATGGTGACCGGTGCATAAACGCTGATAATGCTAGCCCCAAACCGTGAAGCCATTCCTTCCTGCGCTCCCACATACCCGCCTGAAGCATAACCCTTCATCAGACGATAAAGATTTCCGACCCCCAGACGGCTGGTCGCTTCCTTGGTGAATACAAACTCCCCGCCGTGAACAATGCCTTTGGGTTCATACTTTCCGCCGTGCCCGGTGTAGCCCCCCGCGTCATATTCGCGGATGTAACCACCGTTATAAGCAAGCTGCAGGTTACTATAGCTGCCGCCGGTGATTGCCGTCCCTGCATTACCACCACCAGAAACGCTTCCCGTTACCCATCCCATGGCTGACTGAATCGCGTAGGCCACCAGCAGACGGTCGATCACGTTAACAATCATTTTCAGAATGGATGAGGTGAAATCTTTGAAACTGGCCTTGCCGGTAGTGACCAGACTGTTCAACTGGTCTGTAAGCCCGTTAAATCCGGACTGAGCCACCTGCAGCACGGACGTGAAAACATCCGTTGCAGATTCAGCGTATTCCGCCCAGCCCTGTTTCGCACCCGCGACCCAGTTTGACCGCAGGGCGTCTTCTGCTTCATATGTTTTCTGTTGTTCCTGCAGGACGCGCTGCTGGGCAGAGGGGTTAAACGCATAGGCTTCCTGCAGACGCTGCAGGGTGGCAGCCCGATCTGCCTGACGCGAGGATACACCCTCTGCCTGGGCATCCAGAGCGGCGCGTTTTGCCGACTGCTGCTGGGCAAATTTGTCCGCCTGGTCGGAAAGTGTATTCAGCCTTTGCTGGGCAACGACCTTATCGCCCAGCACAGCCAGTTGCCGTTTGTACTCAAGCGTTTCATCCTTATGCGCCAGCAGGGATTTTTCCTGTGCAGATAACTGCCGGCTGCTGGCTGCCTGCTCAAGGACGGCGTACTGATTTTCGGCTTGCCACAAATCTTTGCGCTGCTGGCTGATAACATCGTTAACGCTGGTATGCTGCTGCAGCACCTTAAGCTGTGCCTGCAGACTCAGTAAGTCCCCCTGCGCGCTGTCTTCTGCCCGGTCTCCCGCAGAAGTGGTGACCCGCTGTTTTTTGGGTTCCTGCCGTTTCTTTGCCTGCTCGACTTCTTTCTCACGCAGGGCAATGAGTTTTTGCGCATTCGCGATAGCGGTCGCATCACCCGAAAAGGCAATTTTCCGTGACTGTTCCCGCGCCTCTTTAAGTTTAGCTTCAGCACCTGCAACAGCATCCGTGGCCAGATATTCCTTATTTATCCACTCCACTGATTTTTGTGTTGCCAGGTTCCCGTCTATGGTGGCTTTTGTGAGGTCCCCCCTTAACTGCTTCGCCTGCTCAAGAGCGCCAACAATGGGATCAATAGCACCCCCCAATGCCACACTTTGCTTGCCTAAATTCACCCCCGAATAATAGTTTCTGACTGCCTCTTCCGCATCCGTCCACGCATCAGGAATACCGAGAACCTTAAGCCGGTGCGCTTCGATCTGGGCATTGAGGTTGGTAAAATCAGATGAACCTTTGTATTCACTGACCTTGGCTTTGGCATCCAGATAGCTGAAGCCGACCGCAATCATTTTCTGCGTGGCTTCGTCAGCACCATCTTTTGTGGTGATGAAGAGATCGGCAACGCTTTTAATCGACGCGCCAGAAGAATCGGCAATAGCCCGGATATTTTGCGCCAGCTTTTCCGCTGCACTACCACTTAAACCCAAGGACTCCTGAATAATCTTGCTGGCTTCGGCAATCTCCTGACGGCTTTTATAAACCGCCAGGCCCAGGCTGCCAAAAACGACAGCAGCGACGCCGATAGCCGCATTGAGCGGCGTAATGTATGTCAGCAGTATTTTGGCAACGTTCCCGACCCCGCCAAACGAATCTTTAATCTGGCCGCCCTGCTGAAGGAGGATCAGCCAGGGGCTTTGCCCGCCGGCCAGCTGGGTGGCAATATCGGTGAACTGAGCAGGCAACATCCGCATTGCCGCTTTATATTGCCCGATGGAAATACCCGCACGCTGTGCAGCAAGCTCCTGTTTAGAGAATGCCTGCTGAACCTGCGTCCCGGCTTTCGTCGAGTCCGCCCCTAAGCCGGTAAATTGCTTGCGGACATAACTGACCTGTTCATTAAATTTTGCGGCATCAACATCGAGGCTGACGACCAAATCACCCACTGGCTGGGCCATAGCGGACTCCTCCTGACAGACCTTCTGCGATAGCCATTAACTGTTCATCATCGGGATCCGGCTGCTCTTCCACGACGTGAGGTTTTAGCAGACTGAAATGACCCACGTTAAGATCGTTTTCCCCGCATACCAGCGACAAAATATTGAGGTTCAGCGCGGCGAAATGTGCATCAAGCAGCGCATCTTCGAAGTAATGGGACTCGTAAAATCGGTGCCATTCCTCCAGATCGCTGGAGGACATATCAGCAAGCATGGCGCGCCAGTCAGGCCGTCTGAACTCACGCGCCAGCTTCATGACAAAGTCCATTTCACGGGTTAGCGCTTTTCCGCTGTTTCCCCTGCGCTGTCGGTGTCTTCAGACTCAGGAACTTCCTGTTCGGTTGTCTGCAAATTTGCCATCATGCCCGACAGCACTTTGATCTGGGTATCCGCTTTCCCGATGGCCTCGACCGGCCATGTGCTCATCACCTGTTGCTGAAGTTCGCGGATATCCGGCTTCGGCGACTCGCTGTGCCACAGGGACATGGCGACTACCATCGCACCCGCCCGGATATTCAGTTCAACCAGTGCGGCTGACAGGATTTGTTCGTCAGGCTCATCGTTGGGCAACGCTTTTTCCTGCGCGGCCAGATAATGCAACAGTTCGACGCGCTGCAGTGCCGACAACTCGTACAGAGTGGCGTTTGCCCCGTTGAACTCAAACAGTTCTGATTTTAAAAACATGCTCGCTCCGTTATGCCGCCGTGACGGTCAGTGTGCAGATAGCCACTTTCTGGCCGTCATTGGTCATCACGATGAGTTGTGTCGTGCCCGCTTTAAGGCCCTTCGCCGTGACGGTATTACCCGATACCGTCAGCGTAGCGATAGTCGGATCGGCAGCCGCAACATTAAACGCGCCATTTGTCGCGCCGTCCGGAAGCACCGCCACAGTGATCACCGCATTTTGTCCAACCACCACGCTGGTGGTTGACGGCGTGACGGTCACGCCGGTCACGGGTACCGCGGCGGTCTGATTGCTCTCGGCCAGCGCAGGTTTGCCCGTATTGGTGATTTTCACCGTCCGGGTGATCACCTCTTTTACCGGCACCGCTTTGCCCAGGCTGCTGATCCAGCCACGGAAGACATCAACAGCGGTGTTGGGATACCGAATTTTGTACCCGCGCACTGCGCCATCGTAAAACCAGTTAACCAGATCCTGCTGCCCGCTCTCTCCAGGCTTCCAGGCCAGTGTAAACGACGTGTCCCCGGAAGATTTGGCCCCCTGCGCCGTGCCGTTCCAGTCGGCGTCGGCATCATCGAGGTACGTGTCGTCGTAGGATTCCGCCGTCATTTCTCCCGGCGTCAGCTCCTTGATTTTCGCCAGCCGGGTCCAGTCCTGATCCGATAACGGATTGGCGTAGGGATCGCCGCTGCCGGTGTAAATCCAGAGGGTGGTGCCCGCGCCTTTGGTCGGTTCGAGTTGTGTGGTCATAAATTCCTCACATTAAGTAAGTCAGGGTGTAACGCAGGTCAGCGGAGCCCCACGTCGACATTTCATCATCGCGCTGATAGTCATAGCCTTCGGGCGTGATGTTTTCGATAAGGTCTGAAAGCGCCGGAATGTCACCCACAACGGGGTAAATGTTTTGTTCCATCCACAGGTCGAGATCGGTGTCAGGACTCACCGCCTTGAGAAATACCTCCACGTGAAGCGTCGCCCGCCACTCATCTTCATCAAGGGTTTCCCCAGTGGGTTCAGCACCGGAGAGGTAGACGGCAACGGCGGGCAGGTCTTCAGCGGTCAGAAAACTCGGGCGGCCGTCATACCAGGTGACGGAAGGATCGGTCACCGAAAGTTTCAGCACGTCCAGCACGGCTTTACGGATTTTGGGGTGCTTTATCATCGTTTAATGACCAGCCTCAGTTGATATTTCAGGGCGGAAGCCATTTCCTTCGGCATATCGCTTTGCATCAGACGGTGAGTTTCTGCGGTATACGCTTCCGTAAGTGGGGTGGTTAACGGTATCTTCACGACCTCAATCGGGTACCGGCTTTTCCCGGAACGCTGGAGCACATGCCACCGGCCGTTAGCCAGTTGCTGAATAAACGCATTCCGAAAGGTAAAGCGGCCTATTTTGAGTACGCTGCCCTGCCCGCGTAGATTGCCCTGACGCCGGGAGACACGCATTTGTGCCGCGCCCAGCTTGATGGCCGGTAAATTACCCCGGTTGATTTTTAACGTGGCAACCGGCCGGTTTATCGTGGCCTTTTTCAGTTTTGCACGCTGCATGACCAGCTTTCTCGGCACCTTGGTTTCCTT
This sequence comes from Rahnella sp. NRRL B-41462, assembly GCF_003263525.1. Lineage (NCBI taxonomy): Bacteria > Pseudomonadati > Pseudomonadota > Gammaproteobacteria > Enterobacterales > Yersiniaceae > Rahnella > Rahnella sp. NRRL B-41462. Next base: position 5,059 of record NZ_JYDF01000098.1, read on the forward strand.
CGACACAGTGCTGCTGCTGCGACTGATGGCCCGCCCCGCCACCCGGTTAACCGCCTGCGCTGTGGCGCGGGGAACGGCCGTCGAACTGATACTGTTCATATTGGCGATGGCCTGTTCCAGCCCTTTGATGGTCATATTCCCTCCCCTTACTCCAGCCAGATTTGTGGCTTCCCGTTAAACATCTGATGACGGGTGACAATGTAACTTTCTGCCTGATAAACCACCTGATCGTTACGGTGCGGCCGGTAATCGGGAGAAAAAACCACAACAGACAGGCCATCGCCGCTCACCGGCCCCATCTCGGGCAGAAAATGGCTTTCAACACCGGTGAACACGGTGCCATTAATCACCACCTCCCGCCCAAACCGCGCGGTCGTTACCGCATCCATCCGCGCGGCCAACACATCAAAGGCGTTAGCCATTGATTTTCACTTCAACGACGGTGCTGCCCGCAGCGGCAGCTTCCCAGGCAATGCCAGCGGCCACGGCATCCGCAGACGCCAGCTGGATTTCACCGTCCGCGATATACACTTTTGTGCCAGCGGGGATCGCATCGGCGGAGACTTTCGGCAGCAGGAATACCCCTTCGGCCATGCCCGTACCGGTTTCATTCGGGGCAATATCCACCAGAGAGACAACCAGCAGGGAACCCAGTACCACGGGGTCGCCGCTCTCGATCACGGCAGCGCCGGTGTTGGTAATGGAAATCGTCTGACCTTCCTGTACAAAATTCTTAGCCATTGAAAAACTCCAGACGCCCCGGAAGGGGGCGAATTTTAGGTATAAAAAAAGCCCTTACGGGCATTCGGGCAACGCGGGAGGAGGATTACTGGCCGGAAGATTTCACCAGACCGCGGTAATCGAGCGGCGCAACACCGGCATCAATGCGCACTTTCGTCGCAATACCGTCAGAACTGAACCCCTCCTGCTGATCGATGTAAGGCAGCTCGACACCGTTGAGATAAGCCACCTCGATGGTGTCCATACCCTGTGCAGCGGCCAGGTACCAGGACTTGGCACTGTTATCGTCCAGACGTGGTTCACCGATCACCGTCGCAAAGTTCTGGATCGGGTTGATGATACCGGCGTTAACGTCGGCGCCTTTCACGCTGGCAGATTTGATGGTCTGGTTTGCCACGGTTTCGAGGGCGGTTGGCACCAGCAGGAACGCCGGGCGGATATTCAGGGTACGGCCGGTGGTTGGCTCTTTCTGAACGCGCATCAACTGGCGGCCCGCATCCAGATTCGCGACGTCAATGGCACCGGTTGCCAGGTTTTTATGATCGCTGCTGAACAACGCCTTACCGTCTGACAATTTCGGGTTGCCGGTCAGCACGGCATACACCAGATCGCCGATGGTGGCCTTCGCGGCGCGGCCCATTTTCATCGGCACGTCAGTCAGCTGATTCAGATCGTCGTTGATGATGGCCTGACGGGTAATGGAGAAAATTTCACCGTAGGTGGCCAGCGCAATGGTCTCGCTGTTATCGGTCGTCGTGACGTATTTGTATTCCGCCCCTTCGCGTACCTTACGCAGCGACGGGAAGCCGCCCAGCCCGACGCGGTGCGCCGTTTTAAAGTCAGAGAGCTGCCCTTTCTTCGTCCAGGCTTCAAAGGTTTCCTGTGACTCTTCCCAGCCTTGCAGCAGAGATTTGTTCGCCACATCCAGCAGAATATTGCCAAAATCAGAGGTAGTGTGCGTCATCGCCAGCCCCACCATCTGCATCGGGTTATAAGCCGCAACGCCGACCCCGCGCTCGGTCAGCGACATGCGCGCATATTCGCGCAGGGTCATGCCGTTATACACGTTGTCATTCTGCCGGTCTTCGTAGCCTGCGCGCGCCATCAGCGCCTGGCGGATACCGTCGCCGGTGAAATTCCCGTTGCCGGCGTGAATGTGTGCATTGTTGCCGTTTTTATTGGACGGGCTGGCATTTTTCCCCAGCATCACCAGCAGCTTGTCCTTGGCCTGATCGACCGTGCAGTCGATATCTTCAATGCATGACGCCTGTAATTCCTGATGGCGGCCGCCAAACATCGCGAACAGGTCTTTGATCCCCGTGACGCGCTGTTTCTGCGCGGCAATGACCTGATTTCGGATGGTGTTTTCATCCAGCGCTGCGGGGCCAGGAACAACAGGCGCAACAGGTGGATTCTGCGGTTCCGGCTGATTCTGAGTCGTCGCTTTCGGCTTGGTGATCATGTTTTTCAGTGCGTTTGGCATAGCGTCGAATTCCTCGATACGTTTTGAATTAATGCGGGCCATTGCCTGCACCGCGGTAGAAATCTGGTCAGCAAAACCGTGCTCAAGGCATTCCTGCGCGGTCATCCACGTTTCCTCACCCAGCATCAGGGCAAGTTCGTCAGGGGTTTTGCCGGTTTTTTTGGCATAGGACGGGATCAGCACGGCCTCGACCTTGTCCAGCAGGTCGGCATAGTCGCGCATGTCGTTGGCATCGCCGCCGGTGATCCCCCAGGGCTTGTGGATCATCATCATGGCGTTTTCAGGCATGATGATGGGATTGCCCACCATAGCAATCACCGAGGCCATTGAGGCGGCAAGACCGTCGATATACACGGTTTTGCTCGCCGTATGGCTGTTAAGCAGGTTGTAAATGGCAATGCCGTCAAAGACATCGCCGCCCGGCGAGTGGATATGCAGGTTGATATGGTCCAGATCGCCCAGCGCTTTCATGCTGCTGGCGAACTGGCGGGCGGTCACGCCCCAGTAACCAATCTCGTCATAAATATAAATATCAGCAGTCTTGTCACCGCTCGCCTTCATGCGGAACCAGCTTTTGTCCCCCGCGGATGCTTTGGGTGACGCCCCCAGTTTATTTCTTCGATTCTTTCGCACTGGCTTCCCCTTTATCGTTTGCCGGATCCGTGTCGAAGACCAGACCTAACGTTTTGTTTTCATCGACTTCCGCCTTGCGGCGGCGTTTTACATCGCCCGGATTCGCGCCGCGCGCCCTGACCCAGTCCCCTTCCGTTGCCGCGCCGCCACGCAACAGCACGCGCCAGGAGTTGGCCTCTTTCATCGGGTCAATCCACGGCATCACCGGCCCGCTGTAGACCGCATTAAACAACGTCGACATGTCCACATCGGGCGGTACGTCGATCACGCCCGCCGTGATCGCCATCTGCAACCAGCTGCGGTACATCGGTCGGGTCACGGCGGCAATAAATGCATCCTGAAGAATGCCGTAGCCCTCAAAGGACTCCACCAGCTCCTGACGCTGCGAACTGTAGGTGCCGTTGTAGTTACGGGAGATGCTGGAAAAGCTGCTGCGGCTGCCGGCGGCCACCGCCCTGAGCTGCCCGTTGCGGAACGTCTCAAGGTTAGGATTCGGCCGGTCCGATTTAATCATTCCGATTTCTTCGCCGGGCTCCAGTTCATCAAAGAGCATCCCAGGCTCGATGTTGAGCTCGCGGGGGTCTTTGTCATTACCACCGGCATCGCCGTAGGATTGCCCGTCGCCTTTTTTCACGTACATACCCAGCGCAGCGGCAATACGGGCGGCCGTCAGTTCAGCATCTTCATACTCTTTCAGCGCACTCAGGCGGATCAGGATGCCGGACAGCAGGCTGTTTCCGCGGACCTGATGAAGACGGCGCATGAATTTCAGGTGCATCATGCCGTCTGCAGCGATTTCCTTGGTATTGCCCAGCGCAACGCCTGATGTCACCAGATTTTTGTAGACGACATACTTTGTCGGGCATCCCCAGTCGTTGAGATAGATCCCCTGACAAATCCCCTTCCCGGTATCGTTCATCTCCAGCGGTATGTAGTCCGGTTCCAGCGCCTCAACCCAGAAAGGGATGTTCGCCGTCGGGGTGAGTCCGGGCGCGGAACCCCGTACCATCTGGCCGAAAACCTCACCGTCGCGCAGCCAGGTTCTTGCCATCAGCCGCTCAAGAACGGGGCGGGTAAACTGCCCTGTCACATCGGGGGAAACAGACCACTCCGCCCAGGCTGCCCGGATCTGTTTAGAGAGCTCATCGGCCACCAGCCCCGTTTTCAGGATGGGCTGGGGATCAACCACAATTCCGCGCGCGCCGACAATGCGCTCTTCGAGTTTGTCCAGCAGGCCAATCACCAGATCGTGATTATTGTCCAGCCAGCGCGCCTGCTCCCTGACCGAACGGCCAGCAAACTGCGTGAGCTGGTTTGCGTTGCGGTTTTCCCGCTTCGCCCGGTGCGTGCGCGTCGGTAATGCCGCCTCGTAGGCATTGATTGCCACACGGGACCGCAACCGGGAGGCTTTCCAGCCTGGTGAAATCAGGCCAATGGCATCATCAATCAGGCTCATCGCAGGAACCTCGCCAGCCGGTACTGCGGTCGCCCGCGCTGCGCCGCCAGCAACGTACTTAACCGGCGCTCCCAGTATTTTCGCCCCTTCTGGATTTCACTGAGGTTCTCCATCGTCATGGATTGCCCGTTAAAGGTGATGGATTTCCCCTGCAGGACGGCGCGTTCAGCGGTCATATACTGCTGGATCATGTCTTCAATATCGGCCTGATTCATAATACCCAGCCTCCTGATGTGGATGGCGCCCAGGCAGAGGGTTTCTCCTCTTCCTTGGCGCGGGTTGTTTTCGGTTTTTGATGATTACTGCGGGGTTTCAGTGTGGGTGAATCAGAAGGTGCAAGCGGAGCGGACTGTTCAACGGGGCGCGCCCAACCAGGCGGTTTTTCCCAGTTTATCCGCTCGTACCCGCGCAAAATCACCAACGCATGGGCATATACCATCAGGTCGAACGCTTCGTTCGCCCCCTTCCCTGGCTTCGTCCATTTGCCGTCAGCGCTCCTTTCTTCATAGGTCAGTTCGTCATAGAACCACTCCCCCAGCCAGTCAGGAAAGTGAACATAGTTAGCCCCCGGCGTATCGCGCTGAAGTGCGTTACTGATCTGGTCTTTGAGCATATTGGTCTGCAGCAGGTAGAGCGGCACATCGCCGCGGGCCTCCGCCCGGCGGTTAGGGCGGTCGGTATTGTCCGGAAATGACCTGGTGATCAGCTTGCTGCGGGTCGTGCTGTCGCCTTTGAAGAGATAAACGCGCTTATGTACGCCATCGCGGCGACATTGGCGCCAGAACTCATAGGCATTGCCGGTCACGCCGTCTTCACCGCCGGAGTCCACGGCCATCGCCAGCACGGGCATTGATACGCTTGGATTGCTGTTGAGTGGCCATGTCTTATCCAGCACGTCAGTGCGCAGCAAGTCCCAGTCTTCCAAGTATCCAGCAGGATCAATAGGCAGGCTTTCGCCGTTCGGCCCCGTGCGCATCGACTGTTTGATATTGTACCGGTCGACAACCCACCGCTCGCCGTGCGCGCCATAGCCAATCACCTGCACCACAAAGCGCCGGTTGCGCCCGCCTTGTACGTCAACGGTCGCTACCAGAAAACGCACGCCGTCGGGCACCGTACGCTTGGTCACCACGGTGGCGCGCGCCATAAGCGTTTCGGATTTCCGCTGCTCAACGCTGGACTGTGGAATATAAGGCAGGCCCCAGTCAGTGTTGATCACCGCTTTCAGGGTTTCTTCACTGCCGTTGGCCTCATAATCCTGCTGGGCAGAAAGCAGCTTATAGACCAGTTGAGACAGGGTCTGATATGCCGCTGCGGGACCTTCCATCCAGAAAGAAGCAATGCGGGAACGTCTCGCGGTACCCGTAATCACACCATGACGGTCAATCTGCTCACCGTCGCGCAGCCAGACGCCTTTCTGATTAAGAGCGCGCTTCTGGTCTGCCGTGATTTTTCCGCGGCAATGTGGGCATTCAATGAATGCCGCCTCACTGGCAATCACCGGATCGACAATATTCTGATAGCCCTGCACCACATCTTTCGCCGGTTGGAAGTGTTCGCCGCAGTGCGGACAAGGCCAGTACCAGCGTCGGCGATCGCCGCGGTTATATAATGAAAGAATGCCGGTGGTCGGCGGGGCTTCATGAAGTGAACTTCGCCGCCACTTGGTATCTCGGATATCACGGCCCGGTGAACTCTCCACCAGCGTCATACCGGATGACATAAATGTCGTGGTACGTTTTGAGGCCAGTGTGAAGCCGTCACCTTCTCCGTCGATATCCTCGGGAAAGCGGTCATAATCCGTCAGCGCCACGCACTTATAATCGGATGACGACATGATGTTAATAGAGGGCCAACCGATTTTAAGGTAGTTACCGGCGCGAAATGTTCGGTCGTAGACGTTGTTGTCATTACGCCGGGGGCTCAGGCGCTTGGCGACTTCAGGGCTGCTGCGGAAAGTACGATCGAGACGCTTTTTACTGTGTTCGCGCGCTTTTTCTTCTGTCATCTGGATAAGCAGCATATCGGAGGGATCGCAGACAACGTTGTAGACTATCCAGCCATCAATCAGGCCAATGGTTTTACCCGTCCGGGACGGTCCGACGAAAATCACGGCATCGTATTCACGCGATGCCAGACAATTCATAGGCTCAATGACATACGGCGCCAGATTCGGATCCCAGGGAACGGAGTTGCCGGCTCCCATCGGTACACGCATATATTGGCTGACAGCATCGGCAACCAGCATACGCCGCGGTGCACGAAGTATTTCTGGTACATCTCTCCGGATGCCACGCGCTGAAGCCCGCTTTGCCATCAGTCCTCCTCAGACGTCACCTCCTCCGGTTCTGCGTCAATGACCTTCTGCGCAATCTGGTCACGCAGATCATCAATAATATTTTGTACCCGCATCACGGCTGACGGCGGCAGAGCACAATCTCGCTCGAGCACGTCCGGCAACGTTTCCAGCACCTGAACGACGGCTTTCGCCATAACCGAAAATTCTCTTGCCACATCTTCCGCGGGGATAAGCTGCCCCATGCTCTGCTCAAAACTCAGCCGCTCATTCTCGGCCTTCCAGTGCGCCAGCCGGTCGGATGGCGTCATTTCAGCGACGTCACCTGAAACCGTGGGGATCATCAATTCAGTCAACACATCAGTCACGGAAAATAATTTAAGTTTCGCGTTACTGCCCGGCGCGGGATCGACATTCTTCAGGCGCGCCGCGACGGTCTGCCGGTGCACACCCGTGATCCCTGCAAGTTGATTGATGTTGAGTTTGAGTGAGGCGATTTCCTGGCCCATGATGGTGAACACTTTTTAGACGATTCGACATCTTTGCAATTTGGGTATTAATAAAATCAATAACCTGCACAGATGATGATGATGACCCTAGATCGCGAAAACTAGCCGTTTTCCGCGAGTCCGCCGCCCCGTGGCAAGGCCCCCGGCCGGGAGTACCTTTCACTGCTAATCATTTCATTTGAAACTATATTCGATGCCGTGCATCCCCTCCAATCCAAATTGCACACAGGCGCATACGGGACACCATCAATAGTGACCTGCATATTGTCTCCCATAAAAAAACCGCCCTTAGGCGGTTAGGATTAAGATTGCTTTGTTGTCTTTGGTGGCTCTGGAAGCGGCATCCAATGTGTGACTTCATACTGACTATATTGGGTGTTACCAGGGATCGTTATGTAGTTAAAAGTGTCGTAAAGACTATCGTACTTCCCACACCCAACACCGCGATCAGTAGCAAGAGCTACTAACTCACCGCTTTTTGGTTTTTGGTCTTCAAACAATATCCAATTCATTCTATTTCCTCACATAAAGTGAGGTTTAAATATAAACCGTTTTTAAAGCCATTGGGAGAGAGGTAAACCACAGAAAGTAATACAAATGAGCCAAGTTAATTAATTTTGCAGCGCTTCTGGGCTTCGGCCGCATAGCCCTGAAGGTATTGGATTACTTGGTCGTCTCTGTTTGTTGACTCTCTGAGACTGAGAACAGCTGATCCACCTGCTGGCGTGAGGTCGATTTGTACTGCATCGCCCAGGCTGCCGCTGCCGGAAGTGCTGTTCCCGACGAGTTGGCAGGTGGCAAGGTTTGCTGCGGCGATTCGCACCCGGCGAGTACCAGCAGCAATATCAGCACGCAACTTCTCATTCTTAGCCAGTTCATCTGCCATTTCCTTCGTGTGCTTCGCATCCAGCGCCTGAAATGCTATCAGGGCCGCTTCGGTGCGCTTCTTCTGGTTGGTCAGGTCAATCACGGCCTGATCGCTTTGTTTCTTCAGCTCTGCGGTGTGGGCTTCGTTCAGTCTGGAAACATCAGCATCCCAGCGTAGCCCTTCAACCCACCACGTGAGAGCAATTCCAGCCACGAAGGCCAGTGCAATCGGCAAACTGTTATTCATCCAGCCCCCAGCAAGTCAGCTCGCTTTCCTGATCACGCCTGATGACCTGGCCAGCGCAGTTGTTCGCCCGAATTCGGCAATCTTTCCCGCCATCCCATATCCAGCGCTTAATTTCGGCGCATGCACCAAGTCGGTCGCCAGCATTAATTTTGCGATAGAAGGTCGACGAGAAGCATTTACCGGGACCGATATTCCACGGGCAGAACGAGGCGATCCCGACCTTCTGCGGCGGCGTCAGTGGTACATGAATATTTTTATCAACCCAGGCCAGCGCTTTGGCCTGCTCTGCTCTATCGATGGCATCACACTGCGTACGCGTCAATTTCATATCTTTAAATACAGGCTTCCCGTTCACATAAGTCACGCCGCCGCAGATAGTCCAGACGCCGCCCTGATCCTGATAAGCAATCA
>NZ_JYDF01000099.1:0-19693 GCF_003263525.1 Rahnella sp. NRRL B-41462
GGACACGGTGAAAAATGTCGCCGCGATATTACTGCCAGCCTTATCGCGCGACGAGGAGCTGCCGCCGTGGTTGCTGGCGCAAATTGAGCAGGGCAAGTCTGGGCACCAAACCGGCGCCGGGTTTTATCCGTGGACGGCGCAGGCTATTGAAGAAGGTCTCGCGCACCGTAACGCCACAATCCTTGCCATCAGCGGGATGCAAAAACCATGAGCGAACTTATCCGCTGTGAACGTCATCAGGGCGTGGCGCATATCATTCTTAACCGGCCGGAAAAACTTAATGCGCTGAGTGCAGAAATGCTGACGCAATTGCTGGAGAAAATGCGCGAACTGGACGGTGATAAACAGATCCGCGCGATGGTGATTTCCGGCTCCGCGCGTGCGTTTGCTGCGGGTGCCGATACCGGCACGCTGGCCACCGCCTCAGCGATAGCCCTTTACACCAGCGGTTTCAGTGAAAAGTGGGATCAGATTGCCGCCATTGAAACGCCGGTTGTCGCGGCGTTATCCGGTTATGCACTGGGCGGCGGGCTGGAACTGGCGTTGCTGTGCGATATCGTGATTGCTGATGACACGGCCATTATCGGGCTGCCGGAAACGCACATCGGGATTATCCCCGGCGCGGGTGGCACGCAGCGGCTGGTTAAATCGGTGGGGAAATCACTGGCGATGGAAATCATCCTCGCCGGGCGAAAAATCACCGCCACAGAAGCGCTGGCCGCCGGACTGATCAGCCGTGTCACCACGCCGGAAACGTTAACGGAACAGGCGTTAAAGATTGCGCAGAACATTTCCCGTGCCGCACCGCTCGCCGTTAAGATGGCCAAAAAAGCCGTGCTGGCGAGTTTCGATATGGGCTTAACGGCGGGCATCAGTTATGAACGTTCGTTGTCGGCCCTGATTGCGGCCAGTGACGACCGCAGCGAAGGCATGCGTGCACTGGCGGCGAAAGAACAGGCGGCGTTTACCGGCAAATAACGTCCGGTAAAATACGCCAGCCGCCGTGCGCCGTGCGACATACAAGGCAGGAATAATGTCATCAAACAGAACGCTATCAGAAATCATTGCGGACGCCGGAGACGAGCCTTCTCCGCTGTATAAGCAGGTGAAACAGGGGATCATTAATCAGATCCTGCACGGACACTGGCAACCGCATCAGCGCGTGCCGTCAGAAAGTGAACTGGTCGCCGAGCTGGGGTTCAGCCGGATGACCATAAACCGGGCACTGCGCGAGTTAACCACGGAGGGCTATCTGCTGCGTTTGCAGGGCGTCGGCACCTTTGTCAATGAAATGAAAGCGTTCACGCCGATGCTGGAAGTGAATAACATTTCTGACGAAATTAAGAGCCGCGGGCACTTTCATACCTCCCGCGTGTTGCAACTGGGTAAGCAAAGTGCCGGTGACAGCATGGCGATGAAATTTATGCTGCTGCCCGGCGTGGTGTTGTTTCATTCGGTGATTGTGCATTACGAAAATGACATTCCGGTGCAACTGGAAGACCGGCTGGTGAATCCGGACATCGCCCCCTTGTATTTACACCAGGATTTCACTAAAACCACGCCTTTTGCCTATCTGACCCAACTGGCACCGCTGACGGCGGGCGAACATACCATTGAAGCGGTGATGGCCAGCCACGACGAACAGCGCCTGCTGAATATTCATCAGACCGAGCCGTGCCTGCAAACCCTGCGCCGCACCTGGCATCATGAAAAAGTGGTGACCTGCGCCCGGCTGTTGTATCCGGGCGGACGCTACAAAATGTTCGGCAGCTTTAAGAAATAAACTGAACAGGATCAGGCAAGGATTCAGGAGGACTGTGGCTTGTGACTTCGGCGGTAAATTCTATAGTTAACGGGTCATTAACGACTCAGGAGTTTACTGATGAAAACTGTTGGATTTGCTGCTTACGATCCTAAAAAACCGCTGGCGCCGTTTACGTTTGAACGCCGCGGCCTGCGTGATAACGATGTCGCAATGGAAATTCTGTATTGCGGCGTTTGCCATTCCGATTTACATACCGCAAGAAATGACTGGGGCTGGAGCTATTATCCGATTGTTCCCGGCCATGAAATCGTCGGACGTGTCACCAGCATTGGTAAAGGCGTCACCCGCTACAAACCAGGCGATCATGTTGCCGTCGGTTGCATGGTAGACAGTTGTCAGGAATGCGATCAGTGTAAAAAAGGTGAAGAACAGTTGTGCCGCGAAGGTAACACCGGGACTTACGCCGGTTATGATCGTTTCACCAAAGAGCCGACGCAGGGCGGATACTCCAAGCATTTAGTGGTGCGCGAGGAGTTTTGTCTGCGTATGCCGGAAGGGTTAGATCTCTCCAAAGCCGCGCCGCTGCTGTGCGCCGGTATCACCACCTGGTCGCCGCTGAAAACCTGGAACGTCGGGCCGGGCAGCCGTGTGGGCGTGATTGGTCTGGGCGGTCTGGGCCATATGGCGGTCAAACTGGCGGTCGGTCTGGGTGCAGATGTTACGGTGGTGAGCCGTTCAAATGCCAAAGAAGCCGATGCGCTGGAATTAGGTGCAAGCCGTCTGCTGGTCAGCGCCGACAGTGACGCGATGGCGCAGGCACACGATCATTTTGATTTGATCATCGATACCGTGCCGGTCAAACATGACGTCACGCCGTACCTGCCGTTGCTGGATGTGGACGGTACGCTGGTGCTGGTCGGGCAGGTCGGGCCGATGGAAGAATTCAACACCGTACCGCTGTTGTTAGGCCGTCGTCACGTGGCCGGTTCGCCAATCGGCGGCATCCGTGAAACGCAGGAAATGCTCGATTTCTGTGCTGAGAAAAACATTCTGCCGGATTGTGAAATGATCCGCATGGATGAAATTAACGAAGCGTTTGAGCGTATGGAAAAAGCCGATGTGCGCTATCGTTTTGTGATTGATATGGCTTCCCTGACCGCGCCTGCGGCGGTGTAATCTGCCGCAGCAATGAAGACAAAAATGGCTCCTGCGGGAGCCATTTTTTCAGGCAGAAACCGGTAAGGTTGCGCGTCTTTTCAGCGGCACGGTGATAAAAATCAGGCAGGCAACCACCAGCCCGATGCCTGTCCAGCCCAGCGGCGGCAGGCGTTCGCCCACAATCACCACCGCCAGCACGGCGGCGACCGCCGGTTCCAGCAGGGTGATGGTGGTGGCCATGCTGGCCGGAATGCGTGCCAGGGCATAACCGAAACAGACATAACCGACAAACATCGGGATAAGCGCCATGTACGCGCCGACCGCGGCGTTATTCCATGACGCCAGAAGGGGCGCGCCGGTCATCCACAGCACCGGCATCAGCAGTAAACCGCCCAGCCCGAACGTGGCGCCCATTGCCGCGCGGGAAGGGACGCCGCGCTGCATTAAATGACGCGCCGCCCAGGCATAAAGCGCGTAGGTCAGCCCGGCAATCAGCCCGAGTACCACACCGGCTATCGCGTGGTCGCCCTGACCGGCGGTGGAGTGACTGCCACTTTCACCGACGCAAAGTAACACCATGCCCGCCACGCCAATGGCGGCGCCGGTCATCCAGCGGCGGGTGAGACGTTGTCCGTCGAGATAATATTCAATCAGTGCGGATAACAGCGGCGCAGAACCGAGGGAAATCACGGTACCGACCGTGACGCCCGCCAGGTGCATCGAGGCGTAAAACGCCAGCGGATAAACTGCGACCGCCAGTGCGCCGGTAAATAACATGCGTGCGTTGTTCACCAGAGTTACCCGGCTGGTGACTATCCTTCTGGCGGAAATCAGCGCCTGCAACAATCCGCCCAGCCCCATGGCCACTGCGCCGATCGCCAGCGGGCTGACGTCGGGCGCAAATGTCGCCGCCGTGCCGGTCGACCCCCACAGAACGGAAGCAAATACCACGGCGAGTACGCCCGTCATGCGTTCACGAGGCGTTATCGTCATGGCACCTCCATCATTGAGGCCGCCATGTCCATCGCCTGACGGACACATTGACCGTTGCCTTCCAGACCTGCACGCGAAATCGCGCCTTCCAGTAAAAATGAAAAATGCCGCGCCATCAGGCGGGCTTTGGCCTCGTCAGTGGGGAACAGTTCGAGAAGATGCGCAGTCACGATAGCTTCAACATGTTCTTTATGCCCGCGCACGGCCTGCCTGCCGGGCGCTCCGGCGGGCAGTTCGGCGGCGGCATTCAGTAATCCGCAGCCACGAAAGCCGTGCTCATAGGCAAATTCAGCGTGATCGTCATACGCCTGAAACACGGCGAGCACTTTTTCTTTCGGTGTTTTGGCTTTTTCAACACGCCGGGCGTACAGCTCCAGCCATTCGTCATGACGTATTTCAATGTACGTTGCGACCAGTTCGGCCTTGGATTCGAAATTGTTGTAGAGGCTTTTTTTGGCGACACCGGCACGTTTGATGATTGCGTCAATCCCGGTCGCAGCAATGCCGTTGTTATAAAACAGAACCCGGGCGGCACCGAGAAGCCGGTCGCGGGCGCTTTCAGGAGAGGAGTCTGTGGTGGACATTTTTTTACTCGTGTTGTTCATCTTGCCTGTAGGTATACCAGTCTACCTACTCAATGTAAACACCGGCTGAGAATAAGAAAAAGTGACGACTTAACCGTGCCTTTCGTGTGGGAAACCGCCATAATCCGCTAAAAGTTGTGGAGAGACAGCAGGTTGAGGTCATCTGCGGCAGGCAGAATTATTGTTAACTTCCGGAGGGATAAAAATGCTTCATGAATGGCTCAACGCCTTGCACGTGATTGCGGGCGTATTGTGGATTGGCGGCATGCTGGCGATGGCGCTGGTGTCGATGGCCTGTTCGCGGACATCCGGTACTGCGGAAAGTGCAGGGCAGACGTTGTTACTGGAAACCGTGCGCAAATGGACGCGCAGTGTCACCAGCCCGGCGATGATCCTGTTGTGGGTGGCGGGCATCGTGATGATCGTCAGTTATGGCAAATTCCCCCATGCCTGGCTGCTGATAAAAATGGTGGTGGTGCTGGTTCTCTCCGCGCTGCACGGGCTGCTTTCCGGCGATTTACGTCGTCGCGCCACCGGTCAGCCGGTGAAAGATTTCGCGCTGGTGCGCAACGCCAGCGCAGTGATTATTGTCGGTGTGATCCTCATTGGTATTTTGGCGATAATCAGGCCTTTCTGACATCCGGTTTCCCGCAAAACTCAATCCACGTGAAAGCGTGGATTTTTTTATGACTCGCCGTTCACCAGCGCAATCAGGGTGCAGGGCACCGGCGGAATATTGCCTTCCTTTAAAATTGTCAGCGAATGGTTTTCGCGCACGGCAAACGATCTCAGCCCGATAATAACCAGCATCAGCGGAGCCGACAGCAGCATAATCGTCCATTAAAAAGCCCGCAAATTTGCAGGCTTCTTTTTATTGCTTATTGTGCAGAAAACAAAATACTTATTTTTTCTTATAAACGTCAGCAGTACCGTGAATTTTATTGTTGGTATTACCGGAGGTTAATACAAACACATCGCCGCCTTTTTTATCGGCTTTCTTAGAAAGATCTTCAATGGCGCCGGACTGCGAGGTCTTATTTGAGGTGGTCACAGAGCCGACTTTGGTATACTCAGAAGCCACTTTTTCAAAATCTATTTTCTTCATTAATTCAGCAGAATAAGTGCTGAAAGAGACACAGCCCATCACAGCCACTGCCAGCAGAGCTTTAGATGTTTTCATGTAATCCTCAGATTTTAAATTGCCCAGTAAATTGAAGGAAAGTAATAGAAAGCTGTTTATTTAGTGAAACCCTGTTAATCAATAACTCACTGTTTAAAAGAGTGAGTTATCACTGCCATTTAGTAATAGACAAGGAAGTCAATAATTACAAGGCGGAAAGAAAAAATTAAGCAACCGGTGCGGTTTTTAGTCTTTTGTGCCGGAGGTTTTGTAGACAGTAATAGCAATCACATACTTTTCGTTTCGCCTGCGCATGTTATCCATCTGTTAACCCCCGTCCGAAATATGTTTCATTGCTAATAATTAACTTTGAAGCAGATCACATTTATGCTTTTCCCCTGCACGGGCAGATTGTCACGGGTGAAAAAGCCTCTGATAATGTTACCGATAACATGTTACCGGTAACATTGCGGATAAACATGAACAGTGTGGACATAACGAATAAAACCACTGACCCGTCTTTCGCGTTTTTTAACCAGTCGAGGAGCGCAACCGTGAACAATGATCAGAACCGAATTTACGTGTTTATGGGCGTATCAGGCAGCGGAAAATCAGCCGTCGCCAACGCCGTGGCACACCAGCTTTCAGCCGGTTTTCTTGACGGCGATTTCTTACATCCCCGCAGTAATATCCTGAAAATGGCCGCCGGTGACGCCCTCAATGATGACGACCGCGCGCCGTGGCTGGCCGCCCTCAATGATGCCGCGTTTGCCATGCAGCGAACCAATAATGTGTCGGTCATCATCTGCTCGGCATTGAAAAAACGTTACCGCGATCGTCTGCGCGCAGGTAACGCCAACCTGTCTTTCATCTATTTACAGGGTGAATTCCCGGTCATCGAAGAACGCATGGCCGCACGCAAAGGGCACTTTTTTAAATCGCAGATGCTGATCTCACAGTTTGCAGCACTCGAACAACCTGGCGCTGAAGAAAGTGACGTGATCACCATCGGCATTCATCAGCCGCTTGATGCGGTGATTGCAGAGACCCTGCAACACATCCGTAGTTTTCAGCAACAGGAGCATTGCGCGTGAATACAGTGACTTTAGTCGGTACTGCAGCGGGCTCCGTGTTGCTGCTGCTTTTTCTGGTGATGAAAGTGCGTATGCACGCGTTCGTCGCGCTGATGCTGGTGTCGATTGCCGCCGGGATTTTCTCCGGCATGCCGGTCAATACCATTGCCGACACCATGCAGAAAGGCATGGGCAGCACGCTGGGTTTTCTGGCGATTGTGGTGGCGCTGGGGGCGATGTTCGGCAAGATTCTGCATGAAGTCGGCGCACTTGACCAAATTGCGGCCCATTTACTGAATCGTTTTGGCAAAAACAAAGCCAATTATGCTCTCGGGATTGCCGGGCTGGTTTGCGCCTTGCCGCTGTTTTTCGATGTGGCGATTGTGCTGCTGATTGGCATCGTGTTCGCGGTGGCGCGCCGTACTGACGGCAACATCGTCAGGCTGGCGATCCCGTTATTTGCCGGTGTCGCGGCAGCGGCGTGTTTCCTGCTTCCGGGGCCGGTCCCGATGCTGCTGGCGTCGCAGATGAATGCCGATTTTGGCTGGATGATCGCCATCGGTCTGGTGGCCGCGATTGCCGGCATGCTGATCGCCGGTCCGCTGTACGGCAATTTTATCAGCCGTCATGTCAGCTGGCCGATGCCTGTTGAAGAAAATGCCCCGACGCTCAACAAAGATAACCTGCCGTCATTCGGTTTCAGTCTGGCGCTGATTTTGTGTCCGCTGGTGTTGGTGGGAATGAAAACCATCGGCGCACGCTTTGTCACGGCGGGTACGCCATTGCACGACTGGCTGGAGTTTATCGGCCATCCGTTTACCGCCATTCTGATTGCCTGCCTGATTGTCATTTACGGGCTGGCAAAACCACGCGGCATGACCAACGAACAGACGCTGGCCATCTGCTCAGCCGCCGTTCAGCCCGCCGGGATCATCCTGCTGATGACCGGTGCGGGTGGCGTATTCAAACAAATTCTGGTGGATTCCGGCGTCGGCCCGGCCATTGGTGACGCGATGATCGGCACCGGCTTACCGATTGCCGTGGCCTGTTTTGCACTGTCAGCGGTCGTGCGGGTTATTCAGGGTTCAGCCACCGTGGCCTGCCTGACCACTGTAGGGCTGGTATTGCCGGTAACCCATCAGATGGGGCTCAACGGCGGTCAGCTGGCCGCACTCGCCATCTGCATTACCGGCGGTTCCATTGTGCTCAGCCACGTAAACGATGCCGGTTTCTGGTTATTCGGCAAGTTCACCGGTGCCAGCGAACTGCAAACGCTGAAAACCTGGACGGTGATGGAAACCCTGCTCGGCACGACTGGCGGGATCATCGGCATGATTGCTTTCACGATGCTTTAAGAAAGGGGACAACATTATGATTAACAACACCGTGGCCCGTGTCACGCAGCGGATCATCAACCGTTCCGCATCCACCCGTGAAGCCTATCTGGCGCGTATGGATGCTGCCCGTTCGCAAACCGTTCACCGCGCGCAACTGGCCTGTGGCAATCTGGCGCATGGCTTTGCCGCCTGTCAGCCGGATGAAAAGAATTCCCTGAAAAATATGGTGCGCAGCGATATCGCCATTATTACCGCCTACAACGACATGCTGTCGGCGCATCAGCCTTACGAGCATTACCCGCAACGCCTGAAAGACGCACTGAAATCGGTGGGTGCGGTCGGGCAGGTGGCGGGCGGCGTACCGGCAATGTGTGACGGTGTCACGCAAGGGCAGGACGGCATGGAGTTGTCGCTGATGAGTCGCGACGTGATTGCCATGTCGGCGGCCATCGGCCTTTCACACAACATGTTCGACGGGGCGTTGTATCTGGGTATCTGCGACAAAATCGTGCCGGGCTTAGTGATGGCGGCGCTGTCATTCGGCCATCTGCCGGCGGTATTTGTGCCCGCCGGGCCGATGAGTACCGGTTTGCCGAACAAAGAGAAAGTGCGTATCCGTCAGCTTTATACCGAAGGCAAAGTAAACCGTCAGGCATTACTGGAAGCGGAAGCCGCGTCGTATCACGGCATCGGCACCTGTACATTTTACGGCACCGCCAACACCAATCAGATGGTGATGGAAGTGATGGGGCTGCATCTGCCGGGTGCATCGTTTGTGCCGCCGGATTGCGCGCTGCGTGATGCACTGACCGACTCGGCAGCACGTCAGGTCACCCGTCTGGCCGAAACCACCGGCAACTATCAGCCGCTCGGTCAGATGGTGAATGAGAAAACCGTGGTGAACGGCATTGTTGCGCTGTTAGCCACCGGCGGTTCCACCAATCTGACCATGCACATGGTCGCTATGGCGCGTGCGGCAGGCATTGTCATCAACTGGGATGACTTCTCTGAGTTGTCCGATGCGGTGCCTTCGTTATGTCGTATTTACCCGAACGGCCCGGCGGATATCAACCAGTTTCAGGCGGCGGGCGGCGTGCAACTGGTGGTGCGCGAATTGCTGAAAAACGGCCTGTTACATCAGGATGTCAACACCGTGGCTGGTTTCGGATTAGACCGTTACACGCAGGAACCGTGGCTGGAAAACGGCGAACTGGCGTGGCGCGAAGGCGCAGAGCATTCGCTCGACACAAACGTCATTGCCAGCGTGCAACAGCCGTTTGAGCATCACGGCGGCACAAAAGTGTTGTCGGGTAATCTCGGGCGTGCGGTGATGAAAACCTCGGCGGTGCCTGCGGATAATCAGATTATCGAAGCCCCTGCGGTGGTATTTGAAAGCCAGCATGACATTGTTCCGGCATTCGAGGCCGGTAAGCTGAACCGCGATTGTGTGGTGGTGGTGCGTTTTCAGGGGCCGCAGGCCAATGGCATGCCTGAGCTGCATAAACTGATGCCGCCGCTTGGCGTATTAATGGATCGCGGATTCCGTGTCGCACTGGTCACCGACGGTCGTTTGTCCGGCGCTTCCGGCAAAGTGCCTTCTGCTATCCACGTGACGCCGGAGGCTTTCAGCGGCGGCATGTTAGCAAAAGTGCGTGACGGCGACATTATTCGCGTCAACGGGCGAACCGGCGAACTCGAATTGCGTGTTGATGCTGCCGAACTGGCTGAACGAAAAGCGTATCAGCCTGATCTGAGCGCAGAACATATCGGTTGTGGCCGTGAGCTGTTCAGTGCCTTGCGCAGCCAGCTTTCCGGCGCGGAACAGGGCGCCTGCTGCATTACTTTTTAATTTATCGAAACGGATGAGAAGACAAGAATGAAAAACTGGAAAACAAGCGCAGAACACATTCTGACGGCGGGGCCGGTTGTGCCGGTCATCGTTATCAATAAACTGGAACAGGCGGTTCCGCTGGCGAAAGCGCTGGTGGCCGGTGGTGTTCGTGTGCTGGAAGTGACGTTGCGCACCGCCTGTGCGATGGACGCCATTCGTGCCATTGCCAGCGATGTGCCGGAGGCGATTTTGGGCGCGGGTACTGTGCTGAATGCGCAGCAACTGCAAGATGTCACCGACGCTGGCGCACAGTTTGCCATCAGTCCGGGGCTGACAGACGAATTGCTTGCCGCCGCGACCGCCGGTTCCATTCCGCTGATCCCGGGTATCAGTACCGTTTCTGAACTGATGCTGGGTCTGGATCACGGTCTGCGCGAATTCAAATTTTTCCCGGCGGAAGCTAACGGCGGCGTGAAAGCATTGCAGGCGATCGGTGGTCCGTTCCCGCAGGTGCGTTTTTGCCCGACAGGCGGGATTTCACTGGCGAATTACCGCGATTATCTGGCGCTGAAAAGTGTGCTGTGCATCGGCGGATCCTGGCTGGTGCCAGCCGATGCGCTGGAAAGCGGTGATTACGATCGTATTACTGCACTTGCCCGCGAAGCTGTTGCAGGGGCGAAATAGGTTTTAGCCGTTCGAAATAATAGCGATAAAAACCCACGTGAGTACGGATGCCCCGTACTCACTCCTTTATTTCTTCCGCAGTGCCCCGTTTCCCCTTTAAGAATTCCTTAACGTAACGCCTGTAGGATGGCGTTTTGACTGCCGGAAGTCTGGAATTCTCATCGCAGATATTTTGAATGAAGGGGCATCGTCATGGTATTGAACACCGCAGTGATCGCCGCACTGGGCAGTGTACTGATCACCCTCCAGTTTTCCTCTCTGTTGATCGCCTGGTGGCGAATGCGCCGCGGTATCCTGCGCGATGAAGCGCATGAAACCTCGGAATTTATCGTGCTGGTCAGGCCTTTGTGCGGATATAACGCCTTTGAAGAGGAAACACTGCGCTCCAGTTTTTATCAGGACTATCCCGCTTACGAAATTGTGTTCTGCGTGGCGTCACGCTTTGATCCGGTGATCCCGCTGGTGGAAAAGCTGATGGCTGAATTCCCTGATAAGCCTGCACGCCTGCTGACTGGCGATGACAAAATATCCGCCAATCCGAAGGTGAACAATCTTAATAAAGCCTGGAGTCATACCACCGCAGGCGTGGTGGCCATGGCAGACAGCAACCTGTTGTTACCGCCGGATTATCTGCGTTCACTGATGAATACCTTTGACAGTCAAACCGGACTGGTGAGTTCTCCGGCAGTCGGGATGATCCCGGAGAATTTCTGGGGTGCCGTGGAAGCCGCCATGCTGAACACGCATCAGGCGCGCTGGCAGTATTTGTCGGATTTTCTCGGTAACGGCTTTGCGCAGGGGAAAACGTTGTGCTGGCGGCGCGAGGTGCTTGATAATGGCGGCGGAATGGCGGCGCTGGGTAGTGAGCTGGCGGAAGATGTCGCCTCAACCAAACTGGTGCGCCGCGCCGGGCTTAAAGTCCGTTTACCTGCACAGCCTTTTGCGCAGCCCATCGGGCATCGCAGTCTGGAAGCGGTCTGGAGCAGACAACTGCGCTGGGCGCGTATCCGCCGTGCCGGTTTTTTCTGGCTGTTTGTGCCTGAAATTATCATTGGTTTCTTGCCCGTGCTGGCGGCGGTGCTGTGGCTGACTGCCCGCGGTGATTTGCCACTGTTTGCTCTGCCGGTGCTTTTTGTGCTGTGGTATGGCGGTGAATGGGGGCTGGCCAAAGCGCTCGGCTGGCCGCATCAGCTGAGAGATATTCTGGCAATGTGCATCCGCGATATCCTGCTGCCCGCCTTGTGGTTATGGTGCTGGACCGGGCGCGGCTTTACGTGGCGGGGCACAGTTTTAGGTGAAAGGCACGTAGATAAAAAACACCCCGCATCTGCCAGCCAGCCGTCGGGGAAATAAGGACAGTATGTTTTCTCTTGAAACACTCGAAACGCTTATCAGAGCCCACGGCCTGCTGATCATGACGCCGCTGGCTATCCTTGAAGGGCCGGTAGTGACGGTGATTGCAGGCTACTTCATCCGTCTCGGCTATTTCAGTTTGTCCGCCATGTTGAC
The DNA here is from genome assembly GCF_003263525.1 of Rahnella sp. NRRL B-41462. Classification (NCBI taxonomy): domain Bacteria; kingdom Pseudomonadati; phylum Pseudomonadota; class Gammaproteobacteria; order Enterobacterales; family Yersiniaceae; genus Rahnella; species Rahnella sp. NRRL B-41462. Next base: position 12,055 of record NZ_JYDF01000099.1, read on the forward strand.
CGTGGTGATGATCGGGGAAGTGCTCGGGGATATTATTTTTTACTCGCTCGGGCGCTGGGTGATCAAAGCTGACGGCCAACCGCCCGCCTGGCTGGCCCGTCTCGGGCTGACCCAGCCGCGACTGGAAAAAATGGTGAAAAGTTTTGACCGCAAAGGCGGGCGGTTGCTGGTGCTGGCCAAACTGACTCATTCCGCTGGCGCACTGGTGCTGACCGGCGCGGGCATGGCGCGCATGCCGCTGGTGCCTTTTCTGTTCTATAACATCATCGCGGCTATTCCCAAGAGCCTGTTTCTTCTGGGTATCGGCTGGATGTTCGGCGATATCATCGCACAGGTGAACAACTGGATAGCCTGGGTATCCCTGGGTTTGTTCATCCTGCTGGCCGTCACCGGTGTTATCTGGCTTAAGTCTAAACAATGATCACGGTGAGTTGCATTATTCCGGCACACAATGAGTGCAGCCGCATCGGCAGGGTGCTGGACGTGGTGCAGAACCATCCTTTACTGCTGGAGATTATCGTGGTGGATGACGGCTCCGCCGATAACACCGCACAAATCGCGCAGGGTAAGAACGTCAGGGTGATCAGCCTGCCTGAAAATCGCGGTAAAAGTTATGCCGTTGCCGAAGGCATTGCCGCAGCAACGGGCAGCCATCTGCTGATGCTGGATGCGGATCTTGTCGGGCTGAGTTATGACGATATAACCGCGCTCATCAGGCCGGTGATGGCGCATCAGGCGGAGGTCTCGATAAGCCTGAGGCGCAACAGCCCGTGGATCTGGCGGTTTATCGGGCTGGATTATATTTCCGGTGAACGGGTGTTTGCGCGCGAGTTAGTCGCACAGCATCTCGCAGCCATCCGCCGGTTACCGCATTTCGGGCTGGAAGTCTGGATTAATCAGCAGTGGATTGCCGCCGGATTGCGCGTGCAGGTTGTCAGCTGGCAGGGCGTTATCAGCCCGTATAAAGCCGCTAAAATGGGCTGGTTGCGCGGATTAAAGGCCGATGTGTCGATGATGCGCGATATATTCCGTACCATCAGTTTGCGTGAATCCGTGCGGCAAATTATCTGTCTTAAGCGCAAAAGTCGGGTCTGAACAGGACAGAATATCAGTCAGCATTTTCTGTACTGTTGTCAGCCAGCGGCTATTTTTTAGTGAATTTTTTATTTGGTTACAAATAAACCACGCTTTACATCATATTCATATTTCTCCAGCACTCTGTTGCAAATCCTCATACTCCATTTCTTCCCTGGCGTTCAGTCAACTGATATCAATTATCATTAATAATTTGATAATGCGTCTTGTTGCCTGGAGTTTGCCCTTTGTTAGCCACATTTATTATCGGTCTTCGTGAAGGTCTGGAAGCGGCGCTTATCGTCGGGATCATTGCGGCATTCTTACGCAAAAACGGTAAAAGCCTTTTCGCGATGTGGATGGGCGTCGGGCTGGCGCTGATGCTTTCGGTGATGGTCGGCGTGGCGCTGGAGATGACCGAACGCGCGTTGCCGCAGGCAAGTCAGGAAGGAATGGAGTCGGTGATCGGCCTGATCGCTGTTTTCTTTGTCACTGGCATGATCATGTGGATGAACACCCACGCTCACACCATGAAAAATGAGCTGGAAAGCGAAGCCGCGCAGGCGATAAGCCAGTCAGGTGCCCGGGCGCTGGCGAGTATGGCTTTTCTCGCCGTGCTGAAAGAAGGCTTTGAAACCAGCGTGTTTCTGCTCGCCACATTCTCGGTCGCGCAGTCAGCCATGTGGGCGGCGGCCGGCGCGGTAACCGGCCTGCTGGTGGCGGTGGGCATCGGCTGTGGCATTTATTTCGGCGGCATCCGCATCAATCTCTCGCGCTTTTTCCGCTTCACGGGGTTGTTCCTGATCCTGGTCGCAGGCGGATTAATCATTAACGCGTTGCTGACAGCACACGAAGCGGGCTGGCTGAATATCGGGCAGCAGCGCGTGGCGGATCTCGCCTGGCTGGTGCCGCCGGGCACTGTCCGCTCAGCGCTGATTACCGGCGTGCTGGGCATTCCGCCGGATCCGAACCTGATCCAGACTGTCGCCTGGCTGCTCTACATTGTCATTGTGTCGCTGCTGATTTACTGGCCTGCACACCGCCGTCCCTCCGCGATTAACGGTGCGCGGCTGCGGCTGGCATTTGCCGGTGTGATGGTCGTGTCAGCAGTGGGATTGCGCCTTTTTTACCCAAACTACACACTGCAACTGCCTGCCAGCGCACCGCTGGTAAGTAATGACACCCGGAACACCGCACCGGCGGGTGAGGTAAAACTGTTGTCTGATACGAACGGCTATCAGCTGAATGTGACGCCTGCGGACGGCAACGTGAGGGTGACCGTTCTGCCCGCCAGCGCCGCCATTGCCGGTCATCATGGCGGCCTGCAAACCCGCGAATGGCAAACCAAATCTCGCTTTACGCCTGCGGATGCGCCTGCCGTTCTGACGCTTGATCAACTGGTGGCATTCTATGGCAACCGTATTCCCATTGGTCTGAATCCGGCGATGCATCCGGGGCCTTATCAGGCGCAGTGGTCGGTCAGTTGCACTGTTCAGGCCTCTGTGGCGCAGGGCGTGTTGCTGGGGGCCAGTGCCCGGGCAGATGAGCTGATCACGCTTTCCGGCAGCGGCCTGCAATCCCCGCGAACCATCACCGTTCGTCATCCGACGGCGGCCGCTTCAGCCTGCAACTGGCAGGTGAGCGGGGCGTATCAGCAGACCGTTTCTGATGCCCTGCAACAACTGCAAATCGCACAAGATACCTACCGTTTCTGGGCATATATGTTGCCGGTCATTCTGGCCGCGCTGGCCCTGATTTTTGTTTTCTCAGCACGACGGGTTCTCCTGAAACACCGTAATGAAAGGCTGGCCGCTGCGGGTGAATACAACCTGTCATTCGGTTCTCAACTACACACCAATTTGCCAAAAAATAAATAAAGGAAATGAAATTCATGCGTAAACCGAATTTTAAGAAAAAAGAATCTCTGATGACCACGGCGGGCCTGGCGGCGTTGCTGATGTTTTCAGTGGAAGCACCGGCTGATGCGGCGCAGGCAGCGGTAAAAAATGGCGTTTCACAAGTGAATATCACCATGACCGGAGACAACGGCGGTACGTGTGTGGTTGACCATAATTCAGCGAAAGCGGGGCCGGTGACGTTCAATGTGGTGAACAAAACGGCAACCGCCATCACGGAGTTAGAGCTGCTGAGCAATGATCGTATTCTGGGCGAAAAAGAGAATCTGGCACCCGGCCTGCCGATGGTGAAATTCACCCTGACTCTCGACGGCGGCAAATATCAAATCTATTGTCCGGGCGCGCAACATGAAATGACCAACTTTACCGTCACCGGCAAAAGCGCCACACAACCTGCGGGCAGCGCCGGGACCATTCTGGCGCAGGGCACCAAAGATTACGCCACTTATGTGAATGGCGTGGTGGATGCGATGGTGGTCGGTGTGAACCGCCTGAAAGCGGATATTGATGCGGGGGATCTTGCTACGGCGAAAGCCGATTACGCGAAAGCGCGTCCTTTCTACGAACGTATTGAATCTGACGTGAGCGGTTTTGTATTGCCGGGCTTCAAAGCGACGGACAACGCCGGTAACCTTGATTATCTGATCGACATGCGTGCGTCTAACCTTGACCCGAAAGCAGGCTGGCATGGATTCCACGCCATTGAGCGTGACCTGTTCGGTCAGGGTAAAATCACGAATGAAACCAAACAGCTGGCTGCCGAATTACAGAGAAACGTCGCACAGCTCGACACCCTGACCAAAGCGCTGACTTACAAACCTGAAGATCTGGCGAACGGTGCCGCAGATCTGCTGGAAGAAGTGCAGAACACCAAAATCAACGGTGAGGAAGAAGCCTTCAGCCACTTCGATCTGGTTGATTTCGCGGGTAACGTAGAAGGTGCGCAACAGGCGTTCGCTTACCTGCAACCGGGGCTGGAAAAAATCGATCCGGCGCTGACCAGACAGGTTGCCGCGCAGTTCGCTGCCGTGCACGTTATGCTGGAAACCTATCGTGATCCTTCAGTCCCCGGCGGTTACAAATATTACACCGCAGAACTGAAAGCCTCTGATGCTGCTAAATTGAGCCGTACTATTCAGGCGTTGCAAGAACCCCTGTCTAAGATTGGTGAGAAAGTCGCGGCGAATAAAGGAGCCTGAGGAATGAGCGATAAACACCAACCGGCCAGGGAGGCCGGTAAGTTCTCCCGGCGTGATTTGCTCAAAGGTGCAGTGGCAGGCGCAAGTGCGCTGGCCATCCCTGCGGTCAGCCATGCGCACGGACAGACCGCCGCCCGTGACCCGGAAGATAAGGTCGATCTTTCACGTGAACACCCTTTTTACAGCACCGGCGGGCAGGCGGGGATCAGCACGCAGCCTCAGCGTCACATCATGTACATGACGTTTGATCTCACCACCACCAGCCGTCAGGATTTGCAGGTGTTGCTGGCGCGCTGGTCATCGGCGATTGCCCAACTGATGAAAGGTGGCACCATCGGTCAGATTGAGCCTCTGCGTAACAGTGGCGTCGGAATGGATACCGGCGAGGCGTTAGATCTGGGTCCGGCGTCACTGACCGTCACCGTTGGCCTCGGCCCGCGCGTGTTCAGCGAAACCTTTGGACTGGTGAAACAAAAACCGTTGCTGATGCGTGAACTGATGCAGCTCCCGAGCGATGACTTACAACCTGAAGTGACTGGCGGTGACCTCTCGCTTCAGGCCTGTGCGGATGATCCGCAGGTGGCCTATCACGCCATTCGTGATTTGGCGCGTATCGCCAAAAGTACCGGCGCTGCGCAGACCCGCTGGACGGTCATGGGCTTTGGCCGTGCGTCAGCCGGTAAAGGCCAGTCCACACCGCGCAATTTATTCGGCTTTAAAGACGGCACCCGCAACATCACCGAAAAAGCAGATTTTGACAAATATGTCTGGATCAACGATGGCGGCCCTGCATGGCAGCAGCAGGGCACCTATCAGGTGGTACGCAAAATCAAGATGCACATTGAAAGCTGGGATACTGACCGCGTCAGCGACCAGAACAATGTGTTCGGTCGCCATAAAGTCTCCGGCGCGCCGCTGACCGGCACCAGAGAGTTTGATACGCCGGACTTTAAGAAAACGGCTGCGGACGGCAACTTAATTATTCCGGCCACTGCGCATATCAGCCTGGCCGCACATGAAAATAATGGGGGGATTAAAATCCTGCGCCGTTCATATAACTACACGGACGGACTGAATAATATGGCCCAGCTCGATGCCGGTTTGTTATTCATCAGCTATCAGAAAGATCCGGCGCAGTTTGAAGCGCTTCAGAACCGTTTAGGCGCATCCGACGCGATGAATGAATATATTTCACATATCGGATCGGGTATTTTCTTCGTGCCACCGGCACCGAAGGAAGGCGAGTATATTGGTGCTGATATGTTTAAGGTGTAAGCCCGCCGGAAGCACATACACTAAAAACCAGGCCAGCGCATTTGCTGGCTTTTTTGGCGTTATGCCGGGGCAGCGCCCTCGTTGTCATCTGAAAACCTTTGCGTTCGCTTCCCGCGCATAATCGCGCGGAGCTTTGTGCCAGGCGGACGTCAGATCCTCTAGATACAATCAGCGCAATGGCTTTGAGAAACAGACAGCTTCAGTCCTGCCTATGTATGGGCCGTAATTCTCAATACGGATATAACCATTTTTCTCGTAGAAATTTACAGCCCGATAGTTCATGTGTCGGGTTTCCAGCCTAAGTTCTGTATATCCCATCTCTTTTGCAGATTTTTCAAGAAAAGTGAGTAAGGCACCGCCAATCCCTGACACACTTCGGTCTGAAAACATTCTTTTAAGCTCGGCGATATTTTGCGTTAATGGCCGTATAGCACCGCATCCTATAGCTTTGCCATGAGAATTCTTTGCTAATGCCCATAAAGCTTTGTCATCACTCATTGCTTCAACGGTGAAATTGCTTTTGCCATTATCACCAGTAATAGCGGCAAGTTCTGCTGACAGCATTTCGATTAAGCGATGAGATTCTGAAGAAAATGGATCTGATTTCTCTACTGTTATCATGGTTATACCCTGCAGGATGAGTGTGACCAACATAAAGCATTCTGTTAAGGAAAGCATCAGCCAAAACGGGGGATGGGACAACACTGTTTCCAAACTATCCCGAGGGTATCATGCCTGCTGCTCGCTCAACGTTGCCTGTCATGCCTGCTTAAAAAACAGGCTTAACGTAGGGTGTTGTCCGTTTTCCAGGCAGGCCCTACAAGAGCAGAGTTAGATCATTTGCGTTGAATCTCATAACTGCTGATTTTAAATTCACACGTAATCATTTCCCTTTATGTTTATTAAGTTTTTTTGACAAAGCAATCAATCTCCATATTGAATTTAGCTTTTACAATAACTGGAAGAACGGGTTGGAAAAAGATTATTTAACTGCCCACATAAACAATACATAAACAAAAAATAAAAATCGAAAAGAAATCACCTGCTCAACAACAATAAAAAAGTTGAAAGGAAATATAGTATTACATTATTAAATAAAGATATTACAAGTCGGTTGCTATATTTATTTTGCAAGATCATTAGGCATTCTTTTACCAGAAATAATAACCCCAACTTTTGACAATGAGGTTTTAATTATGAAAGTAAGTAGAATTGCAGCGTTGTTATTTATCTCCTTTACGGGTTTATCCAGAGCAGCGGAACCACTCCACCACTTCAATACATCTTCTGTTGACCATCTGATTATTCTTGCAGGCGATGGCGGAGCGGGTGGCGACTAAGATCATATAAATCCCATACTGCCAGATCACACGATCTGGCAGTTTTTATAACACGCAGTTGAGGAGACTTCTTTGTGAATATGAATCTTAAATTAGTAGCATTTTTGTTTTGTACTGAGTTTTGCTTGTCGGGTGTAGTACATGCTGAAAATGCGATAACGCCGAACAGTACAGCTACAATCCCTGTGTCAGCAGACCAGGCCAGTTCCCTTAAGGTAGTGACGGTAAAATGCGGGCATTCTGGTAAAGATGGGCAGCCAGGTAAGGATGGTAACAATGGGCAGGGTGGTAAAGGCGGTAAAGGCGGTGCGGCTGGTAAAGGCGGCGCGGCCGTCCCATGTAGCAATTAAGGTAAGCGCTCTCAGGCAAATAGTGTTTTTCCAAAAAGGTGCTGCTTATGCGTCTGAAACTAATCTATATATTTACAGCTCTCGTTTACTTGGCGTCAACATCGTTCGCCCATGCGGACGCATCGTCCAAATGGCCATCAACGCAACACAACGTTAATGGGTTCGTTCTGGTTGATGGTTCTCCCGGGGCAAATGGAGGGGATGGCGGGAACGGATGAACCTAGGTACGTTGCCCAGATGCGAACGAGATTATCAGGAAAATAAACTGCATGGTTCTTTTGCTCCTGTAAGAATCCCGCATAATCGTTCAATCCGCTTTTTAGAGGTTTTCTGTCATACGGATGAAGTGACCTTTAAAGCGAATGTCGCCTTCTCGCTCACAGTTGCCCTCTTTACTGTTAGGGCAACTGAGTGGCAGAAGCGGAAAGATTGTTTTGGAAAAACTCTAAAGCCGTGGCCAGTTTTTGTTGACCATATATGGACGC